>DWUW01000049.1 GCA_019120525.1 Candidatus Eisenbergiella stercorigallinarum
GGACACAGGAAAGGAATCGTAACCGATGAAGGGAAATATGGACTCCAAATATTTATTTGCCAAGGTGGCTCCCACAAAACTGTTTTTCATTGCCGCCGTACCCGGCGCGGTCAGCATGCTGGCCTCCGCCCTCTACCAGCTCCTGGACGGGATCTTTGTGGGGCGTATTCTGGGAGATACCGCTTTTGCGGCGCTGAATCTGGCCATGCCCTTCGTCATCATCAATTTCGCCCTGGCAGACCTGATCGGCGTTGGTTCTTCCGTCCCCATTTCCATCAGCCTGGGGAAAAAAGAAGAAGAAGAGGCCAACAATATCTTCACCTGCGCCGTCCTGCTGATCCTGGGCGCTGGCGTCCTGGTGGGGCTTATCCTGTTTGCCGCTGCGCCGCTTCTCATCCGTCTGATGGGCGCGGACGGGGAGTTTGCCTCCTTTGCCGTCCAGTATCTGCGGGTTTATGCTGTCTGCTCTCCGGTGACTACCATCGTATTCGCCATGGACAATTATCTGCGCATCTGCGGGCAGATCCGGGGCAGCATGTATCTGAATATCTTTATGTCTATCCTGAGCGCGGGGCTGGAATACCTGTTCCTGGGCGTACTCGGCTTCGGCATCTGGGGCGCGGCGCTAGCGACCTGCCTCGGCATGATGGCCTGCGCGCTCACCGCCCTTTTTCCCTTTCTGCGCGGCAGGCTCCTCCTGCGCTTCAGGAAGCCCCGTTTTTCCCTGCGTCTGCTGCGGCAGGTCATCGCCTGCGGCAGCCCGAACTTCCTGAACAATATCGCGGGGCGTATCACCTCCATCCTGATGAACGCCATCCTGCTGCGCATGGGAGGGGAAAACGCCGTTTCCGTTTACGGTATCCTGATGTACGCGGACGGCTTTATCCAGCCCCTTCTCTACGGCATGTGCGATTCCCTGCAGCCTGCCGTTGGTTTTAACTGGGGAGCCGGCACTTACCGCCGTGTGACAGCCATCGAACGCTGCTGCTTCACCGCCAGCGGCATTCTTTCCGTCCTGTCCGCCGCTGTCCTCTTCCTCTTTCCCGGCCAGATCACCCGGCTGTTCGTGGGAGGGGACAGCGCCGCGCTTCTTACGATGGCGGAGGGGGCCGTTCGCCTGTTTTCCGCGACCTACCTGACCAGATGGTTTTCCTTCGCGGCCCAGAGCTACATGCTGGCTGTGGAAAAGCCCGTATCCGCCTCTATCATTTCCGTTTCCACTGCCCTGCTCTTTCCGGTGCTCCTCATCCTTATCCTCTGGCCGCTTGGGCTTACGGGAATCTGGCTGAATTTTGCCGGAACGGCCGTACTCGCAGCCATTTTGGCTGCCTTCCTCCTGCATGGGTTCCAGAAGGAAATGAAGCGGCGGATGCAGGCGGCTTCTTCTTCTTGATTTACCGTTTCTTCTGATGCACGTTGCGGATGGTCTTTTTCCGGCGTTTTTCCCCCTCTTTCCCATATCCAGTCCCGCTGCGTCCTGCCCGCTGCTGCCCGTCCTGCCTGTTTTTTTCAGGACGGATCAGGCATTTGGGGCCATAGCCGATCAGATCCGTACGGCCGGCCTTCATGAGGGCTTCTTTCACCAGTTCGTAATTTTTCGGGTTCCGATACTGGATCAGGGCGCGCTGCATGGCCTTCTCATGGTGGTTCCTGCAGACATAGACCGGTTTTTTGTCCCGGGGATCGATCCCGGTATAATACATGACCGTGGACATGGTCGAAGGCGTGGGATAAAAATCCTGTACCTGCTCCGGCATATAGCCAAGATCCCTCAGATATTCCGCCAGCTCCACAGCCTCCTTCAGGGTAGAGCCGGGATGGGAGCTCATCAGGTAAGGGACAAGATACTGCTTCAGCCCGAGTTCTTCGTTCAGCTTCTCATATTTTTTCCGGAATTTCTCATAGACCGCGTTTTCGGGCTTGCCCATCCGCTTCAGCACGGCGTCGCAGATATGCTCCGGCGCCACCTTCAGCTGGCCGCTCACGTGATGCTTCACCAGTTCCCGGAAGAAAGTATCGTCCGGATCGGCAAGCAGGTAATCAAAACGGATGCCGGAGCGGATGAATACTTTTTTCACCCCGGGAAGGGCGCGCAGCTTTCGGAGCAGCTCCAGATAATCCCTGTGATCCGCCTTCATATGCGGACAGGGCTTTGGGAACAGGCACTGCCTGTTTTTGCACACGCCCCGGACGAGCTGGTCCTCACAGGAGGGCGCGCGGAAATTTGCCGTAGGGCCTCCCACATCATGGATATATCCCTTAAAATCCTTATCCCGGATCAGCAGCTTCGCTTCCTCCAGGATGGACTCATGGCTTCTCACCTGTACCGTACGCCCCTGATGAAAGGTCAGGGCACAGAAACTGCAGCCGCCGAAGCATCCTCTGTTGCTGATCAGGGAAAATTTGATCTCGCGGATCGCCGGGACACCGCCCTGGCTTTCATAGGAAGGATGGTAGGTACGCATATAGGGAAGGGCGTACACATCGTCCATCTCCTGCATGGTAAGAGGCCGCTGGGGAGGATTCTGCACCACATATACGCCTCCCGGATATTCTTCCATCAGCACATTCCCATTGATGGGATCCGTATTGTTATACTGGATGAAAAAGCTCTCCGCGTACTTCTTCCGGTCCGCCTTCATTTCCTCGTAAGAAGGAAGCCGTAGTGCGCCGTAAACCTCCTCCGGCTTTTTCGTCTTATA
>DWUW01000050.1 GCA_019120525.1 Candidatus Eisenbergiella stercorigallinarum
CGATCAACACCGCCATGAGAGAGCTGTTCCTTCAGATCGCTTACGGCAGAACCCAGAGCGCGTTCTCCGAGGACGGACTTCCGATCGGCGCCGGCCTTGAGGATCTTGGAAAGGGATTAAGAAGCCAGGTTGGTACCATGTACGGCACGCTGAAGAAAGGTCCCCGTTATCTGGAAATGGCTGAAGGCTATGTAACGGGAATCGCTCTGGATGAGAACAATGAGATTATCGGCTACCAGTATGTAAACTTTGGAAAGATGACCGACTTCATTAAGAAGGGCGACGATCCGAATACGGCATATGAAAAGGCGAAAGGTCAGTATGGCCGCGTGGATGACGCAGTAAAGATCATCGATCCCAGACAGGAATAAGAGGAGGTAGCGAAAATGGCTTTATTTGAATCCTATGAAAGACGTATTGATAAGATCAATGCCGTTCTGAACAGCTACGGCATTGCTTCTCTGGAGGAAGCAGAGAAGATCACGAAGGATGCCGGCCTTAATGTATATGATCAGGTGAAAAAGATTCAGCCCATCTGCTTTGAGAATGCCTGCTGGGCATATATTGTCGGCGCCGCGATCGCCATCAAGAAGAACTGCAGAAAGGCTTCCGAAGCAGCCGCGGCCATTGGCGAAGGCCTTCAGTCCTTCTGCATTCCCGGTTCCGTTGCCGATACCCGTAAGGTAGGCCTTGGACACGGAAATCTGGGCAAGATGCTTCTGGAAGAAGAGACCGAGTGCTTCTGCTTCCTGGCAGGCCATGAGTCCTTTGCGGCAGCGGAAGGCGCCATCGGTATCGCCGAGAAGGCCAACAAGGTTCGTCAGAAACCCCTGAGAGTTATCCTGAACGGACTTGGAAAGGATGCCGCCCAGATCATCTCCAGAATCAACGGCTTCACTTATGTAGAGACTGAGTATGATCCTTACACCAACACGGTTAAGGAAGTGTTCCGCAAGTCCTATTCCGAGGGACTGCGCGCGAAGGTGAACTGCTACGGCGCAAACGATGTTTGCGAGGGCGTTGCCATCATGCACAAGGAGAACGTTGACGTTTCCATCACCGGTAACTCCACCAATCCGACCAGATTCCAGCATCCCGTTGCAGGAACCTACAAGAAGGAGCGCCTGGAGCAGGGCAAGAAGTACTTCTCCGTTGCATCCGGCGGCGGCACCGGCCGTACCCTTCATCCCGACAACATGGCTGCAGGTCCTGCTTCCTACGGCATGACCGATACCATGGGCCGTATGCATTCCGACGCGCAGTTCGCAGGTTCCTCCTCTGTTCCCGCGCATGTGGAAATGATGGGACTGATCGGCGCAGGCAACAACCCGATGGTTGGTATGACCGTTGCGGTTGCCGTTTCCATCGAGGAAGCTGCCAAGGCTGGGAAGTTCTGATCTTCTGATCAAAAGAATGTAAAACTGTAACAAACAAGACCGCACCGGCTGCAAATGGCTGGTGCGGTCTTGTTATGTTCTCTCCTAATGTATTTCCGAATGGATCTCAGGGCTTTCCTCAGGTCAGCATCATCCGGCCGTACAACGGCCAGTCTGTTTCTTCGATCAGGTCAGCATCATCCGGTCGTTGGCGAACTCTCCGCCACTGGCCTGCTCAAATTTCTGCAGGAGATCGGAAACCTGGAGCTTCTTCTTCTCTTCGCCTTCCACGTCATATATGATCCGGCCCTCGTGCATCATGATCAGGCGGTTGCCGTGGGCGATGGCGTCCTTCATGTTGTGGGTGATCATCAGGGTGGTCAGATGCTCCTCATCCACAATGCGCTGCGTCACCTCAAGCACCTTCGCGGCGGTTTTGGGATCCAGCGCGGCGGTGTGCTCGTCCAGAAGAAGGAGCCTGGGCTTTTTCAGGGTGGCCATGAGAAGGGTCAGAGCCTGGCGCTGGCCGCCGGAAAGAAGCCCGACCTTGCTGGTCATACGGAATTCCAGGCCGAGGCCGAGGATCTTCAGCTTCTCCTGATACATCTGACGTTCCTTATGGGTGATGCCGGGGCCGAGCCCTCTTCTGCTCCCGCGGCGGGAAGCCAGGGCCAGATTTTCCTCGATCTGCATGTTTGCCGCCGTTCCGGTCATGGGATCCTGGAACACTCTTCCCAGATATTTTGCGCGCTTATATTCCGGCAGCCTGGTCACGTCGATGCCGTCAATGGTGATCGTTCCCTCGTCCACAGGGAACACGCCCGCCACTGCGTTCAGCATGGTGGATTTTCCCGCTCCGTTTCCACCGATGACGGTGACAAAATCCCCTTCCTTCAGCTTCAGGTTCAGGCCGTCCAGAGCCGTCTTTTCATTGACGGTGCCCGCGTTAAAGGTCTTGCGGATTCCTTTCAGTTCAAGCACGGGGAGCACCTCCTTTTTTCACCGGTTTTACAGGCTTTGCAAAATATTTTTCCCGGACATGGGGGATCGCCAGGAACACGGCGACCACCAGCGCGGAAAGCAGCTTCAGATCGTTGGCGTTCAGGCCAAGCCAGAGCACCACCTGCAGGACCAGATAATAGATGATGGCGCCAAAGGCGACGGTCGCCAGCGTGAAAGCGAAATTGCCGCGCACCCGGCGGAAGATCACCTCTCCGATGATGACCGCGGCCAGTCCGATGACGATAGCACCGCGGCCCATGTTCACGTCGGCAAAGCCCTGATACTGGGCCAGCAGGCCGCCGGAAAAGGCGACGATCCCGTTGGAAAGCATCAGCCCCAGGAGCTTACAGAAATCCGTGTTGATCCCCTGCGCACGGGACATGTTGGGATTGGAGCCGGTCGAGCGGATGGAACAGCCGAGCGCCGTACCGAAAAACCAGTAGAGCACGGCGATCAGCAGCACGATCAGGATCAGACAGATCAGCAGTGTATTTTCATAAAAAGGGACGCCCTTTACGTTGCGCAGGGAAATGAGCAGATCGTACTGGGTCGCGCTGAGCGCCTGATTGGCGCGGTTTCCCATGATCCGCAGGTTGATCGAATACAGTCCAAGCTGGGTCAGGATTCCCGCAAGGATCGCCGGGATCCCCATCGCCGTATGAAAAATTCCCGTTGCCAGTCCGGCAAGAATGCCTGCCAGAAAAGCCGCCAGCAGCGATACCCCTACGGAATGGCCGCTTAGCATCATCATCACGCATACCGCTCCGCCGGTACACATGGATCCGTCCACGGACAGATCCGCAAGGTCCAGGATCTTATAGGTTATGTAGACGCCGATCGCCATGATTCCCCAGACCAGGCCCTGTGCGCACGCGCCTGGGAGCGCGTTGAAAAGTGCCATGATATTCACGTCGTTTCCTCCTGTGCTTGCCGCCGTCAGGCGGCATAAATTCATATAATCTGATCGCGCGATACGCACAGCTCACGGCGTCGCCGCAAGCTGTAACGGGCAGCTCGCAGCATCGCTGCTCGCTGGCCGTTGCCCGTCGGATGTCCGCACATCTGTGCAGGCAAGCCTGCCCATCCGTGCGGCCGCCCTCCGGGCATATCGCACAAAAAGCGGCGGGAAGCAGACGCTTCTCGACCGCTTATCGCAGGAAGGGGATGCCTCCGTCGGCATCCCTTGTCCCGCATTTTGTATCCGGCCCGTTTCCGGCCGTTCGTTTTGCCGTTATGTTTCCTGAAGCATCCGCAAAAGTCCGCCGCTTATTCCGCTGCGATCGCCTCATAGCCTTCGGGAATCGTGATTCCCAGCTCCGTGCAGATGGCTTCGTTGTACATCTTCGTCACGTTGGGAGCGGATTCAATGGCCATGGTGGAAATATCCGCGCCGTTTTCCAGAATGTCCACAGCCATCTCGCCAGCCTTATAGCCGATGTCATAATAGCTGATGGAGAGAGTCGCCACGCCGCAGCCCTGGCAGATGCCCTGCTCACCGGCAATGATCGGAACTCCCGCAGGGAGGCATACATTGTTGATGACCTCCGTATTGGCCGCCGCCGTGTTGTCCGTGGGAACATAGATCACGTCGCAGGAAGAAACCGCGTTGGTCACAACGGATGCAAGATCATTGGAATCCGCAAAGGTATAATCTTCACAGGTATATCCGAGCTCTTCCAGATAACCGCGGATGGTATCCGCCTGATAAATGGAATTGGGCTCAGCGGAGCAGTACAGCAGTCCCACATTCACAGCGTCAGGGAAAAGCTCGTTCAGCATGGCCGCCTGCTCTTCCAGAGGAGCCAGATCAGAAGTTCCGGAAATGTTCGCTCCGGTGGTTCCCGTCCAGTCCGTGATGCCGAGCGCCGTAGCGTAGTCGGTAATGGAGGTGCCCAGGATCGGAATCTCCGTTGTGCCCTGCGCGGCCGCCTGCAGCGCTGCCGTCGCGTTGGCAAGGATCAGGTCCACGTCCGCGGATACGAACTGATTGATGATGGTTGCGCAGGTCGCGGAGTCGTTGGAAGCGTTCTGCTCATCGAATACGACCCTGTCTTCCCCGAGAAGCTCCACCATGGCATCCTTGAAGCCCTGGGTCGCCTGATCCAGCGCGTCATGCTGAAGGAGCTGGCAGATACCGATATTGTAAACCTCGCCGCTTCCGGATGCCGCATCCGCCGCTTCCGTGCCAGCCGCTTCGCTTTCCGCAGCTGTGGTTTCCGCAGCAGCCGTATCTTCTGCCGCCGCCGTCTCCGCTGCTTCCGTCTCTACGGACGCCTGGGACGCCGCCTCGCTCTCCGATGAGGAAGACGAGCTGCCTGCCGCGCTTCCGCAGCCTGCCAGCAGAGCCGCCGTCATGGTGAGTGCCGTTACTACCGCCAATAACTTTTTCATAGCTGATTCCCCTTTTCTATCTCTTTCTGACACTTCAATGCATAAAAGCATTAACGCGTCTAACTGATACTATACACGAGTTTCTGAAATCCGTCAACCGAAAAATCACTTTTCAAAAAAAGGGGAATAGTAGTTACTTTTCATGGGACGGGGGATCAGACGAAATGTTCCGCGAATTTTTACAGGAAACATTTCGCAGGGTCTTACATGGACCTTCCTCCCATATACGGTTGAAAAATAAAAAATTGGATTTGTAACCGTACAAAAATCCATTTTTTACGGATCTAATTCCGGAAAATGCCATTCTGAACCGTACTTTTCATGACATGATACGGTTAAAAAATTGAAAATCCGGTTTTTAACC
>DWUW01000051.1 GCA_019120525.1 Candidatus Eisenbergiella stercorigallinarum
AGCCCTCGCTATGGCAAGCTTCTGGCTCTCTCCCCCGGATATTTCTATTCCGGAATCGGAAAAATCGTTATAGATACACTGTCCAAGGGAAAGATCCAGCTTTTTCATCCATTTGTCCATTCCGATTTCCCGAAGGATTCCCATCGTCTTCCCCTGTTCAAAATCCTCCTTGCCCGAGATCACGTTCCCAAGCGGCAGCGCGGGCAGGGAAAAATCCTGGAAGACAACGCTGAGCCTGTCCCAATACTGTTTTTTATTGTATCTTCGGATATCCACCCCATCTATTTTAATGGAGCCCTGATCCGGTTCATAAAAACGGCAGATCAGTTTGATCAGCGTGCTCTTGCCCGCTCCGTTTTCCCCAACAAGAGCCATTTTCTGGCCTGCTTTCAAGGTAAAGCTCACATCCTCCAGTACCCAGCTCTCCTGTCCCGGATACTTAAAATAAACATGTTCAAATGAAAGCATGCCAAAGCTTTCCGGCATTTTCATGCCCGCATCGGAAAGCGCTTCCTCTTCTTTCCAGTCGAGAAGGTCCAGATATGGCTGCATAAGAGCGCCGTGCCCCATGATCTCCCCTCCGGATCCGGCCAGCATGACCATGGACCTCAGGAACGCCTGGACGCTGTTGATATATACAACCACATTTCCCACTGAGATCTCTCCTGCCAAAGCCTTTCCGATCGCCAGTATATAGATGAAAATATTCAGCACTTCGTCGCACAGGACCGTAATGCAGGGAATTTTTGCTTTTTCCTTACCCAGCTTCTGAGTAAGCGTATATCCGATGGAAGATGTCCAGAGATTTTCAAAAAAATCGCACAGATAATCCCCCAGCTTAAATATCCGTATCTCCTTTCCGAAATGGTAGTTAGAGATAAATTCCATATAAGCGAACGCGCTGCCGTTTGCCTGGTTCGCTTTTTCATTCAGCTCCGAGATCAGAAGGCTCTGCTTCGACTGCTGCCTGAAGGTAACCGCCATACCCGCGATTGCCAGAAGGACTAAAAGGATCACTGGAAAAGGCGACGTCCAGAATGACATCGTGCTGCCGTTTTGCTGAATCAAAAATAACCGTCCCAGAACAGCCGCAGCCGTAATCATGGAGCCCACATTCCTTACAACCGTTTCAAAATCATGCGCGACCTGCTCCACTCCGCCGTTTCTCATCTTTGCCTGTTCTATATTCCACTTTAATTCCTGAACCTCCGCCGATTCCAGATCAACCACCGGCAAACTCATTTCATGGATGTGGAGCTTTTGCTCAAATGCCAGCTCCATCCGGGTCTCTGAAACCATGCGCTGTTCCCTGAGTTTCCCCAGGACCAACCGGAACACCACATTCAGCCCCGTCGCGATAAGGACAATCCGGGCAACCGCATCCACAGCCCTTTGCCCTATCAGGCTGTCCACGATCAACTGCGCCGCAATCACGTTAATATAAGGCAATACAGCTTCCAGCACGGCAATTCCCGTCACGAGGGCAAATAACCCGGGAGCCAGACGGAACAGACACCGGAACATCCGCCCCAGGTTGCCGGCATATTGTTTCATTTCCTTCACCTTTTATCTCCCTCCTGACATTTACTGATAGTAGCCGCTTTGCAATTCATACATTGCCTTATACCGGGTGTCTCCGCCCATAAGGCTCTCATGGGTTCCCCGCTCTATGATCTCCCCTTTCTCCATGACAACGATGGAATCACAGAAGCTGGTTGACTTCAGCCGGTGAGAGATCAGGATACAGCTTCTGTCCTTTGACAGACCGATATATTTTTCATAAAATGCCTTTTCGGATACCGCGTCCATTGCGGCGGTCGGTTCATCCAGGATAAGTACCTGGGCGTTTTTATACAGGAGTTTAAACGCCACCCTGGCCAGAACCAGCTTCTGCTTCTGGCCTCCGGACGGCACCAGGCCGCCCGCATCCAGCATTCGGGTAAGCGGTCTTTCTTCTTCCAGGAATTCGCCGTCCAGCCCGGCAGCCTCCAGACATTTCCGGATTTCCTCCCGGTAGGCGTCCGATTCTCCAAACGCCACGTTTTCTCCAATGGACATGGGCAAAAGATAGGTGTCCTGAAAAGCTGCCGCCAGAAGCTGCTGATAGCCAGACAGCTTAAGCTCCTTCAGATCGGTCCCGTTGACCAGCACCTTTCCTTCCGAAGGCCGGTATAATCCGCATATGATCTTTACCAACGTGCTTTTTCCGGCTCCGTTTTCCCCTACCAGGGCAATTTTCTCTCCCGCGTGAAGGGTGAGGTTAATGTGTCGCAGGACATATGGACCGTCTTCGCTGAACCGGAAGGAAACATCCTTCAGCTCTATTCTGACAGGTTTCCCGCTTTCCGGTTCCATCCCTTCATCCGCGCACTCTCTGTCCATAAATTCCCGGAATACGGTCATCTCCAGGCTTCTCTGGCCATAAGCCGCCATATGATTGGTCAGATCCGTAAAAATGGAAGAGATACAGGTTATGATCCCAAGATAGAACACAAGTTCCCAGACTTCGATCTTCCCCGCGAAAACGGCGTGTATGGTGACGGAATAAGCGAACACATCCCGAAACGCAAGAATGACACAGTCCGAAACTGACAGCCAAAAACCGTACTCCGCGCTCTTTTCGGCTATCCCGGTACGCGTCCGCACTGCCTGACCCATCACCTTCTGCAGCCATGCCCGCATATCGAATATCCTGATCTCCCTGGCGCCGGTATTTTCCGATACATACCGGAAGAGATAGTTCAGTTTTCTGGAAGCATCCGCGGCAGGCTCCCGTAAGGTATCCTGTTTCCTTCGGATCCTTGACGCGATGAAAAGATGGATTGCCGAAGTAATCACCAGCACAGCCACGATCCAGACATTGAACTCAATGATAAGGACCATGTTCACGATGATGCCCAGAATCCCTGCCATACACGGCCCGATCAGCGAGAGCATTCCCGGGATCCCTGAATTGTCGTTAAGGATGGACATCATCGCGTTTTGATATTTGTTCTGTCCTTCCGGGCTTTCCACATATGCGTAATCCACTTTCATCTTCTGCCGGAACAGCGCGGACAGAAATCCTATTTTATCATTCAGCAGATAGGTCCCATAGATATTGGAAAGATAAGCGGATACCGTATTGCAGAGCAGCAGCAGAAGAATTACCGCAGCGATTTGCATCGTGATCCCGGAATCCATCCCATTGCTGATGCCGTTCACCACAAGCGCCGGGAGGACGGCTCCCGCCACCGGGACAGCCGCTCCGATCACTGTCTGCAACACAAGAACGAAAAGCACCCTTTTTTCAAACTTCCATGTTTTCGATAATACATACCATGTATGATTCCATATATTTTTTCTCACCGGCTACTCTCCTGTTGTCCCGTATCACTGATTCTCTGTTCTGCCATCAGACTGTTGTGGTCAAGCTTTTTTGTAACACTTGTGGCTAAAAAATATCGCTTGGCAACTATGCTGCCATTCGTGCCTCGTATGGTGTGCGATAGCCGTTGAAGCTGTGAGGGCGTACATGATTATAGTCAAC
>DWUW01000052.1 GCA_019120525.1 Candidatus Eisenbergiella stercorigallinarum
CTTCGCAAACGGGATCCCCTTAAAGGCCGTAATCCTCGGGTCTGCTCCCGGAATCCCCCTCACGAATCCATTTTCCGTTTTTACCGTTCTCTGCATACTTTTCCCTCCCATTCCCCATCCTTCCACAGTTCCCCCGAATGCCGCGGAAAGGACGGCAATCTGTGTACAGTATCTATCATAAGATAAATCCGGAAGGCCTGCAATCCGTATAGGAAAAAAGTATCTGTCAATAGGCGGAGAACATGCATTACAGGAGATTTCGCGAATGGGTCTCTTTCTATCCGTTTTTCAGAAAATCGATCAGCGGTTCCAGATACCTCCGGTCGGTCCAGTCGCAGGGCTTTCCCGCAGCGCTCACCAGCGCCCTTTCCCATGGTTCCAGAGTATCCGGCTCCTTCTTTTCCACCGACTTCAGCAAAAAATGGCAGAGCGTCCGGTCCGGCATGCTCATGGCCGCCTCATTCCAGGCGCCTCTGCAGTAAAAGCAGGGGATCCCCTTCAGACCGTCCTTAAAATTACGCGCATACAGCTCCTGGAACGCTTTCTCTTCATAAGGAGAAGCCCCCACGCAGAACACCGCCAGCCGCTTTCCCTGAAGCTGCTTCCGGTTCTTTCTCAGAAATCCGATCCCGGCAATTCCCGAAGCGTAAATTCCGCCTCCCAGCACGATCGTATCATAACTGCCAATCTTTTCTGCGGAAGCCTCTTTCGTCCGCAGGATATCAAAGCCCGTTTCCTCCGCCAGCCACTCCGCATACCTTGCCGTTGCTCCGTATTTGGAACGGTATAAAATGATCCCCCTGTCCATGTGATTCCTCCCTCTCCTCCTGGGTTTATCCGTCCATACGCCCTCTTTGGCTCTGTTGTAAGTTGGTTCAGCCTAACACGGATCCCTTCCCTGAATCTACCATGGTTTTGTAAAATGTTTTCAGATGGGAACTGGTTCTGATTACAGCCACTGAACAAACGCCGTCTTATCTGTGCAGTTATACCCTGCCTTTGTATAGAAGTCCAGGGTTCTCTGCTTTTTTGAGCCGGTCAACAGCTTCTCTTATCATAATACTTCTCCCACATCCTTATCCCTTAGGATCCACACATCAGGGAACCACCCAGGACTACCGCAGCCTGTAATTCTCCATCAGCTTAAGCCGCAGAAACTGCGGCGATATATACTCTTTGTGCTTCCATTCCTTCTCCTGCAGATAGTCCTCATCATTCATGCTGACATAGGGATCCGTCAGTTCGGTATAGGGAGCGAGCTTTTTTACCATCCGCACCAGCCGGTTGTACACTTTTGTAACGCACACGGGCCGCGGAACGTATTCTCCCTTATCAGTATAAAAGCCGGACTGCACATACAGCCGGCTTCGGATGATCTCCCGTTTTTCATCATTTTTATGGGAAAACCCGGCTTCGATCCATGTGTTCCCAGCCGCCGTATAACCAATGAACGCCCTCCTTTCCAAAGGGAGCGCCTGTCCCATCAGCTCCCCGGCTTCCGGGACGTAAAAGAAATAGCGGTACTGGTCTGCCGAAATAATATCCACTGTCCGCCCATAGACCGCTTCTCTTCCCGCCGCACGCCGGATGATCACGCATCCGCTCTCCAGCGCTGCCCCGGCGATCTGCAGAAAATCTTCATATCCCAGCCAGTAATTGATCTGTTTTCCCATAATAAAATCTCGTTTTACGTCTTACATTTTACACCTTAAACCGATACCCGACGCCCCAGATCGTCTCGATATACTGCGGGTTGGCAGTATCCTTCTCGATCTTTTCCCGGATCTTCTTGATGTGCACCGTCACCGTAGCGATATCGCCGATGGAATCCATATCCCAGATCTCCCGGAACAGCTCTTCCTTGGTGAAAACATGGTTGGGATTCTCCGCCAGGAAGGTGAGCAGGTCGAATTCCTTGGTGGTAAAGGGCTTCTCCACGCCGTTGATGAACACACGGCGGGCGGTTTTGTCGATCCGGATACCCCGGATCTCCACAATGTCGTTGGTCTTCTGATTGGAGCTGACCAGACGGGTATAACGGGCCAGATGGGCCTTTACCCGGGCCACCAGTTCGCTGGGGCTGAAGGGCTTGGTCATGTAATCGTCCGCGCCAAGGCCAAGGCCCCGGATCTTGTCGATATCGTCCTTTTTGGCGGAAACCATCAGGATCGGGATATTTTTTTCATCCCGGATGCGGCGGCAGATCTCAAAGCCGTCGATCCCCGGAAGCATCAGGTCCAGGATGATCAGGTCGAAGCTTTCGTTCATGGCCGCGTCCAGCCCCTTTTCCCCGTCGTTCTCGATCTCCACCTGAAAACCGGACAGCTCCAGATAGTCCTTTTCCAGATCCGCGATCGCTTCTTCGTCTTCGATAATTAAAATCCTACTCATTTTCTTCCGCCTCCCTGTATTTTCTGATCACGAAGTGCAGACAGGTTCCTTCGCCCTCCTTACTGGTGGCCCAGATGTATCCGCCGTGATCCTCTATGATCTTCTTCACGATGGAAAGGCCGATGCCGCTTCCGCCCGTGGAGGAATTCCGGGAAGCGTCCGTCCGGTAGAACCGTTCGAATATTTTTCCCAGATCCCTTGCGGAAATGCCTTTGCCATTATCCTCGATCTCCACCCGCACCGAATCCACTTCGTCCAGGATCCGGATGTTGATGATGCCCTTCGGCTTGTCCATGTATTTGATGCTGTTGCCGACAATGTTGTCGATCACCTTTTTCAGCTGCTCCGGATCGGCGATGATCCTCGTGGAAGGATCCACCAGATTGGAATAGTTCAGCTCAATGTTTTTGGATTCCAGATCCAGCCCCACGTCCTCCACGCAATCCTGGAAAAAGTCCGCCAGATTGATCCGGTGGAAATTGTAGGGGATCCGGTTGCTGTCGATGCCGGAATAATAGGTCAGCTCGTTGATCAGCCGGTTCATGTCGTTGGCCTTGGTGTAAATGGTCTTGATGTAGCGGTCCATTTTCTCCGGCGTATCCGCCACCCCGTCCATGATGCCCTCCACGTAGCCCTTGATGGCCGTGATCGGCGTCTTCAGGTCGTGGGAAATGTTGCTGACCAGCTCCCGGTTCTGCCGTTCGTTCTGGATCTTTTCCTCCGTGGACTCCTTCAGCCTGAGGCGCATATCCTCATAGTTGCGGTACAGCTCCCCGATCTCATTGGTATCCTCAGAGGTCAGGCTGTACTCAAAATTCCCCTCCGCGATCTGCTGCATGGCTACGTTCAGCCGGTTGATCGGCTCGAAAAAGCCCTTGTACACCCACTGGGTAAGCACGATGCTTGTCAGGATCAGGATCAGTATAATGGAGGAGAACAGATAAATGAGGAAGGTTTTGGAGATCACACTGCTCACTCTGGTCACCAGGAACAGGCTTCCCTCTTCCCCGTCGGAAAAGATGAAATCGATCTGTTTTACCAGCTTCTGCATGTCATTATAGTAAAAACCCGAATTGGAATCCTGGCTCTCAAAGCCGTATGCCGGCAGCCTGCTGAAAAAACGGCCGCTCATTTCTTCATTCCCGCTGTAGTATGCTTTCGTTCCCTTCCTCACCACAATATAGGAAGATACCGTCTCCGCCTCCGCGTTGACCTCATCCAGGAACGCCGTATCCTCCAGAAGCCTCTCATCCTCCTCCGCGATCTCCTGCAGCCGCAGGTACAGCATATTGGTCGTATTGCTCAGAGAAGCCAGCGAATCCGACAGCGTACTGTCATCCGTGATCTCGATCTGAATGTTCCTGTCAGAATTGTAAACCACCATAGCCCCTACCGCCGCAAAAGCGATCGCCGACAGGAGCAGCGGCAAAAGGATCACGATCAGGAACGTGATGATCAGCTTTGTCCGAAACCTCATAAAGCTCTCCATTCCGCGCGGCGCTTCTGCCGCGGCTTTTAAGTTATTCTAACACAAAAGCATAAGCAGTATATGAAAACGGAAAAATAATTTTCTAAAAAAACTATAAACATATTGACAGGCGCTTCCTCTCCTGCTATAGTAACAGTAACAGTTATCGTTTTTATCAGAAAGGAGGCAGTAGAAGTGCTGAAATACAGCCGCCAGCGGGAAGCCATCAAGAATTTTCTGATGACCAGACACGACCATCCGACGGCAGATGTAGTTTACAGCAATGTGAGGACAGAATTTCCCAATATCAGCCTTGGAACCGTGTACCGGAATCTGACGCTGCTTGCCGATCTGGGTGAGATATCCCGGCTGCGTGTCGGAGACGGGGTCGATCATTTTGACGCGGATACCCGCCCGCATTACCATTTTGTATGCAATGAATGCGGCGCGGTGAGTGACCTGGAGCTGAATGATGTCAGCGGGCTGCTGGAAGCTGCGGTCCGGGATTTTGATGGTCTGATCCAGGGACACGTCACCTATTTTTACGGCTTATGTCCGCGCTGTAAGCACAGAGTGAAGAAGACCTCCTGATCCGGAAAGCGCCGGACGGAGCTTCTTTGCAGGGATCCGGGATCTTTGATCAGGGTCTCATCACCATATTGTTAGCCAGCGGCCGTCCTTACGTCCGCTCCCTATAAAATCTATTTAAGAAAAGGAGATTAAAACTATGAAATTCGTATGTCAGGTATGTGGTTATGTTCATGAAGGCGACGCAGCTCCGGAGAAGTGCCCTGTCTGCGGCGCTCCCGCTGAGAAGTTCACCGCTCAGACCGGAACGCTGGAATGGGCTGCCGAGCATGTGGTAGGCGTTGCCCAGGGCGCGAGCGAGGATATCATGGAAGATCTGAGAGCCAATTTCTCCGGCGAGTGCACGGAAGTTGGTATGTATCTTGCCATGGCAAGAGTTGCCCACAGAGAAGGCTATCCTGAGATCGGCCTGTACTGGGAGAAGGCTGCTTACGAAGAGGCGGAGCATGCCGCGAAGTTCGCAGAGCTGCTGGGCGAAGTGGTTACCGATTCCACCAAGAAGAATCTGGAGATGAGAATTGAAGCTGAGAACGGCGCTACCGCAGGCAAGTTCGACCTTGCGAAGCGCGCGAAGGCCGCCAACCTGGATGCGATCCATGACACCGTTCATGAGATGGCAAGAGACGAGGCCCGTCACGGAAAGGCCTTCCAGGGACTGCTGGAGAGATATTTCGGAAAATAATGTCTTCCAGCCGGTAAGTTTAGAAGACATCAGAAACGCCAGACGGCCTGGCCACGGGCCGTCACTCATATCAGGACAGGCCGCCCGGCCCTTCCGGCAAGCGGCCGCGCTGAAGAATGGAGGAGAATATGAATTTCTATATCTGTAAGAACTGCGGCAATATCATCACCAAACTCACCGACAGCAAGGTTCCCGTCATGTGCTGCGGGCAGAAGATGGAGCTTCTGGAAGCGGGCGTCACCGACGCGGCCGTAGAGAAGCATGTTCCCTCCTGCAGCGTGGACGGCAATGTGGTGAACGTTCAGGTGGGCTCCACAGAGCATCCCATGATCGAGACCCACTGGATCGAATGGATCGTCGCCGAAACCACCAACGGCTTCCAGACCAGACACCTGAATCCGGGCGACAGCCCGAAGGCTTCCTTCATTCTTGCGGATGGCGAGGAACTGAAGGCCGTATATGCCTACTGCAACCTGCATGGGCTTTGGAAGGCGTGAGGCGGGACGGCCAGTCTCTGTTTCCATAAAAACAAATAGCGGGAAATAAAACGAACGAAGCTGCAGACAGAAGGTTCCGGGATCCCGGGGCCATGTCTGCAGCTTATTTTTCTTTTCACGGATTGTATTTTCAGGATAGCTTTTTATTTAAACCAGCGACTTATTCAGATAAGCCTCCTGCTCAGGGGTCAGGGTATCGATCTCCTTCCCCAGGAAGCGGAGCTTCCTCTCCGCGACCTCCCTGTCAATCTCGGCAGGAACGTCGATCAGCTTCTCGGTAAGCTCCCTTCCGTGCTCCGCCAGATATTTCGCGGACAGGGCCTGGATCGCGAAGCTCATGTCCATGATCTCCGCCGGATGTCCGTCTCCGGCCGCCAGGTTCACAAGGCGTCCCTCCGCCAGGACGCAGATCCACTGCCCGGTAGGCAGCTTATAGCCCTGGATATTTTTTCTCATCTCTTTGGTCTCAACTGCCATTTCACGAAGGCCGGCCATATCGATCTCGCAGTCGAAGTGGCCCGCGTTGCAGAGGATGGCGCCCTCCTTCATCTCCACGAAGTCCTCCGCGTCGATGACCTTATCGCAGCCCGTTACGGTCACGAAGAAATCTCCCAGCTTTGCCGCTTCCTTCATGGGCATCACGTCAAAGCCGTCCATCACCGCTTCGATGGCCTTCACGGGATCGATCTCCGTCACGATGACTCTGGCTCCCAGGCCCTTCGCCCTCATGGCGACGCCTTTGCCGCACCAGCCGTATCCGGCCACGACCACGATCTTGCCTGCCACGATCAGGTTGGTGGTGCGGTTGATGCCGTCCCATACGGACTGGCCCGTGCCGTATCGGTTGTCAAAGAAGTGCTTGCACTGCGCGTTGTTGACGCGGATCATGGGGAAGGCCAGGTCTCCCGCCCGGTTCATGGCCTCCAGGCGGATGATGCCGGTGGTGGTCTCCTCACAGCCGCCCAGGATGTCCGGGATCAGGTCGCGCATCTCGGTGTGCACCATATGCACCAGATCTCCGCCGTCGTCGATGATGATGTTGGGGCCTGCGGCCAGCGCCGCGCGGATGTGCGCGTTGTATTCCTCCTGCGTGGCCCCGTACCAGGCATGCACCTCAAGTCCCGCCTTTACCAGCGCCGCCGCCACGTCGTCCTGGGTGGAAAGCGGGTTGGAGCCGGTCACATACATTTGTGCTCCGCCTGCCGCCAGTACCTTGCACAGGTACGCGGTCTTGGCCTCCAGATGCACGGAAAGGGTGATCTTCTTTCCCGCAAAGGGCTTCGTCCGGCTGAATTCCTCCTCCAGCATACGAAGCAGGTCGCAGTTTCTCTTCACCCATTCGATTTTCTGTTCGCCGGATCCGGCCAGGTTAATGTCTCTGATCTCGCTGCTCATTTCCTTTTTCCTTTCCGCCGCGCATGGCGGCTTCCGCTTACTTGCGCCGCGTATGGCGGCGTTACCATCAGAAGGAGCCGGCCCTATCGCCCGGCCTCCAGCAGCCGAATTTTTATTAAAGTGATGGTCGTCTGTCCTGTCATCA
>DWUW01000053.1 GCA_019120525.1 Candidatus Eisenbergiella stercorigallinarum
CGGATTCCCTGCCATTCTGTCAGAACCAGCCATACTGATATTTACCTCCCTGCCGGAACCGCTGCCCCGGCCGCGCGGACGGGCGGAAAATGCGCCCTTCGCTGTGAACATTCCATTTTTTTAATACTACCATTTCTGACCCGGCCTGTCCATGAAATATTTGAAATGAGAGCGTTTCTGTGATATCTTGGTGTTACCGCCGCCGGCTCTCCTGCCAGACGGAGGCGGGGCCGCCGGATGGGAAAAAGCGGTCCGCGGCCTGCGGCGTACGCCTTTGGAAAAGAGGAAATGAGCGTGGAAAAGAAGAACGGAAAGAAAAGGCTCCGGCTGAAGGATATTCTCATCCTGCAGGCGGTGATCATAATCTATACGCTTTCCAGCGTGACAGCGAAGCTGGCGAGCGGGCAGGAACCGTTTTCCGCCCGGTTCCTGCTCTTTTACCTGGCAGAGCTTCTGGTGCTCGGCGTTTATGCCCTGCTC
This sequence comes from Candidatus Eisenbergiella stercorigallinarum, assembly GCA_019120525.1. GTDB lineage: Bacteria > Bacillota > Clostridia > Lachnospirales > Lachnospiraceae > Eisenbergiella > Eisenbergiella stercorigallinarum. Next base: position 481 of record DWUW01000053.1, read on the forward strand.
TGGCAGCAGATGATCAAAAGGATCGAGCTGTCCGTGGCTTATACCAACCGGGCAATGGCGCTGCTGTGGTCCCTGCTGTGGGCGGTGATCCTGTTTCATGACCGGGTGACGGTGAAAAACGCGGCCGGCGTGGCGCTGGTCATCCTGGGGACGGTGATCGTCAACAGCGGGGACGGGGCGGATGGGAAAAAGGATCCGGGAAAGGAGGAAGACGGTAATGCGTGAAGCGCTTGCTTTGGCCCCTGGTAAGGATGCGGCCGTTTATTATGGTTTTCTGCTTGCGGGAGTCCTTGCCGCTTCTTTTTCCCAGGTGCTCCTGAAAAAAGCGGCAATGCGGGCCTGGCCCTCCTTCCTGCGGGAATACCTGAATCCCTGGGTGGCGGGAGGATATTTTCTGCTGCTTAGCTCCACGGCGCTCAATATCGCGGGGCTGAGGGGCCTGTCCTTCCTGAACGGCCCTGTGATGGAATCCTTTGGATATGTTTTCGTCCTTTTCCTGAGCAGGCTGTTTTTCGGGGAGCGGATCACGAAACGGAAACTCGCAGGCGTGGGCTGTATTCTGGCCGGGATGCTGATCTTTTATCTGTAGCCGCGCCGTCCCGGGCGGCTTTCGCGGGAGAAATCCAGCGGGTTCTGTTCCTGGGCGGATATTCCGCGGAAAGCTCCCGCAGGCCTTTTTCATCGGCGCACCGTTCCTTCAGGGCGCGGCGGTCCTCACGGCTCAGGTTTACATATTTCAGGTAGGAGATATTAAGCTCGGCCAGCCTGGCGCAGCAGGCGGGACAGTAGGCCTTATGCCCGTTCAGGATATGGATGCGGCGGCAGTGTTTGCAGTAATGGATGTACATCATGGCAGATTCCTCCTTTTTTTCTCCATTCTGGCATATCTTTTCCGGTATGACAAGAAAAAGTGTTCGACAAAAAAGGCACAGATTGTCGGGAAAAAGGCAGAATCTGACAAAAGCGGCGGGACAGCTTACCTGTCCGACAGGTTTTGTTTGGTAAATCAGGAATTATGTGTTATACTATGCTAAAAAAAGAAATCCGTAAGGACGATGGAGGAAATTATGAGAACTTATCTGGTAACGGGCGGCGCCGGATTCATCGGCTCCAATTATATCCACTATATGTTCAAAAAATATGGGGATGAGATCCGGATCATCAACGTGGACGCGCTGACTTACGCGGGCAATCTGGAAAACCTGAAGGACGTGGAGGGAAGGGACAATTATACCTTCATCCGCGCCAATATCTGCGATAAGGATGCCATTGAAAGGATCTTTGCGGAAAACGATATCGACCGGGTGGTGCATTTCGCAGCGGAAAGCCATGTGGACAGAAGCATCAGGAACCCGGAGATTTTCGTGCAGACCAACGTGCTCGGCACCGCGGTGATGCTCAACTGCGCGAAGGCGGCATGGGAGAAGGAGGACGGGAGCTTTAAAGAAGACAAGAAGTTCCTCCATGTTTCCACGGATGAGGTCTATGGTTCCCTGGAGAACGAGGGAGAGTATTTCTATGAGACCACGCCCTATTCTCCACACAGCCCCTATTCCGCCAGCAAGGCCGGATCGGACATGCTGGTAAAGGCTTATATGGACACCTATCGCTTCCCTGCCAATATCACCAACTGCTCCAATAATTACGGCCCTTATCAGTTCCCGGAGAAGCTGATCCCGCTGATCATCAACAACGCGCTTCACGGGAAAAAGCTCCCGGTTTACGGAGACGGCAAAAATGTACGCGACTGGCTGTATGTGGAGGACCATGCCAAGGCCATCGATATGGTGCAGGAGAAGGGCAGGCTGTTTGAGACCTACAACGTAGGCGGGCACAATGAGAAGCAGAATATCCAGATCATCCATATCATCATTGATACCCTGCGGGAAATGCTTCCGGATTCGGATCCCAGGAAGGCGCATATCAATGAAGGCCTGATCACCTATGTGGAGGACAGAAAAGGACACGACCGCCGCTATGCCATCGCTCCGGATAAGATCCGCGCGGAGATCGGCTGGGAGCCGGAGACCATGTTCGCGGAAGGCATTAAGAAGACCATCGCCTGGTATTTTGAACATGAGGACTGGATGAAGAACGTGACCAGCGGAGACTATCAGAAGTACTACGAGGAAATGTACCATACCGGGAAATAAGCGGCGCGGACTGCCGCCTGGTTTCCCATGAACATGGAGGAAGCTATGAAAGGTATCATTCTTGCAGGAGGGAGCGGGACCAGGCTGTACCCGCTCACCAAGGCGATTTCCAAACAGATCATGCCGGTCTATGACAAGCCGATGATCTATTATCCCCTTTCCACCCTGATGCTGGCGGATATCAGGGAGATCCTGATCATTTCCACACCCCGGGATCTTCCTGTTTTCCAGGAGCTGTTCGGAACCGGGCAGCAGCTCGGCCTTTCCCTTTCCTATGCTGTGCAGGAGGAACCCAGGGGGCTTGCCGAGGCGTTTCTGATCGGGGAAACATTCATCGGTTCCGACCGGGTGGCGCTGGTCCTGGGCGACAATATTTTTTACGGCCAGAGCTTTTCCAGGGTGTTGCGTATGGTGGCGGCAAGGGAAAAGGGCGCCACGATCTTCGGCTATTATGTGAGAGACCCCAGAGAGTACGGCGTGGTGGAATTCGACGAAAACGGAAAGGCCCTTTCCATTGAAGAAAAGCCGGAGAACCCGAAGAGCAACTACGCGGTGCCGGGACTGTATTTTTATGACAATGATGTGGTTCAGATCGCGAAGAACGTGAAGCCCTCCGCGAGAGGCGAGCTGGAGATCACTGCGGTGAACAACGAATACCTGCGCAGGGGAGACCTGATGGTGGAGACGCTGGGCAGAGGCTTTGCCTGGCTGGATACGGGAAGCCATGATTCCCTGCTCGACGCCTCCGATTATGTGGCGGCGGTGCAGAAGAGACAGGGGCTGTATGTTTCCTGTATTGAAGAGATCGCCTACCGCCGGGGATTCATCACAAAGGAGCAGCTTCTGAAGCTTGCGGAGCCGCTGATGAAGACCAACTACGGGAAATATCTGGTGGAAGTGGCAAACGGCCTGTAAAGCGCAAAGCGAAAAAGGGCGGCGCGCGCCTGGCGGGAATGGCGCCGCCTTTATGGAAGCTTCCGAAAATAAAGGAGAAATTTGAAAAATGGGAAAGATAACGGTAGAAACCTGTGAGATCGAAGGCCTGAAGGTGATCACCCCCGCGGTTTTCGGGGATGAACGGGGCTATTTTATGGAAACCTATCATTATGAGGCATACAAGGAGGCCGGGATCGATCAGGTCTTCGTGCAGGACAACCAGTCCTCTTCCAGGAAGGGCGTGCTCCGCGGCCTGCATTTTCAGATCAATTTTCCCCAGGCAAAGCTGGTACGGGTCCTGAAGGGAGAAGTGTTTGATGTGGCGGTGGACTTAAGGGAGGGTTCCCCTACCTTCGGGAAGTGGCATGGGGTGCTTCTGTCAGAAGAAAACAAGAAGCAGTTTTTCATCCCGGAGCATTTTGCCCATGGCTTTGTGGTGCTGTCCGATGAGGCGGAATTCGCTTATAAGTGTACGGATTTTTACCATCCCAACGATGAGGGCGGCCTGAAATGGGACGATCCGGAAATCGGCGTGAAGTGGCCCATCCCCGAGGGAATGGAGCTGATCCTGTCCGAGAAGGACCAGAAGTGGGGCGGCCTGAAGGAATACGCAGTGGACGGCGGCAGGAAGAAAGTTTGAACAGGGAAGAATGAAGAAGGAAAAAAAAGGGACTGCGGCGGGAATGCCGTTCAGTAAAAGGACAGGGATCGCGGTTTTCACCCTCATTATGCTGGTTATGGGGGTGATTATTGCGTGTTATCATAATCCGCTGGCGGATCCGGCGGACGAGCTTTTAAAAAAGATCATCGCCTGTACGCTGATCGTGGCGGCGATCGTGGTGTTTGTGCGGTTTTACGACAAGATCACCCAGCTTCCCCAGGAGCTGTATGCCAGCCGGCGGCTGATCTGGCGGCTGGCCAAAAATGATTTCAAACGGCGCTATGCCGGTTCCTATATGGGCGCCCTCTGGGCCATGGTGCAGCCTGTGGTGACGGTAGCGCTGTATTTTGTGGTCTTCCAGGTCATCATGCCGCAGAAGATCGAGCTCGCGGGGAAAGGCGTGACGGTCCCCTACCTGGTATTTCTGACCGCCGGCCTGGTACCCTGGTTTTATTTTTCCGAAGCCCTCACCAGCGGCATGATGGCGCTTCTGGAGTATGAATATCTGGTGAAGAAGGTGGTTTTCAAGATCAGCATCCTTCCCATCATCAAGATCATCGCGGCCACGTTCATCCATGGCTTTTTTGTGCTCGTGCTGCTCATCATATCGGCCTGCTACGGCTTTTATCCCAGCCTGTATACCCTGCAGGTGTTCTATTACAGCTTCTGTACCTTTGCGCTGGTGCTTGCGCTCAGCTATACCACCTGTTCCGTGGTGGTTTATTTCCGGGATCTGCAGCAGATCATCGGGATCGGCCTGCAGATCGGCATGTGGGCTACCCCGGTGCTGTGGAACATCGGCCAGATGAGCGAGAACGTGCAGATGTTCCTGAAGATCAATCCGCTGGTATATATCGTGGAAGGGTACCGCAGCGCCATTTACGGACAGCAGTGGTTCTGGGAGGATTTCTACTCCACCATGTACTTCTGGATCATTACGGTGGTGCTGTTCGTCATCGGCACGCTGGTCTATAAGCGCCTGAAGGTGCATTTCGCGGATATCATGTAGCGCGGCTTTGCGAATGGCGCGAGTGAACTGTAAGTGCAACGTTTCGTAGGAAGGGACAACATGGATACAAAACAGCTTGCCATCCACGTGGAGGGACTGAACAAGGTATACCGCCTGTATGACCACAACCGGGACAGGCTTATCGACTCGCTTGGGCTTGCCAGGAAAAAACGCTACCGGGAGCATTTCGCCCTGAAAAATGTGGATCTGGACGTCCATCATGGCGAATGCGTGGGGATCATCGGGACCAACGGTTCCGGGAAGTCTACTATCTTAAAGATCATCACCGGCGTGCTCAACCCCACCTCGGGCAATGTCCAGGTAAACGGGCGCATTTCCGCCCTGCTGGAGCTTGGAGCCGGCTTCAATTATGAATATAACGGCATCGAAAACGTTTATCTCAACGGCACCATGATCGGTTTTTCGGAGAAGGAGATCGACGAGAAGCTGCAGGACATCCTGGATTTCGCGGACATCGGGGATTATGTGTATCAGCCGGTGAAGACCTATTCCAGCGGTATGTTCGTGCGTCTGGCCTTCGCTGTGGCCATCAATATCGATCCGGAGATCCTGATCGTGGACGAGGCTCTTTCCGTGGGAGACGTTTTCTTTCAGGCGAAGTGCTACCATAAATTCGAAGAATTCAAGAAGCAGGGAAAGACCATCCTCTTCGTCAGCCATGATCTGAGCGCCATCAGCAAGTATTGCGACCGGGCGGTGCTTCTGAATCAGGGCGTGAAGCTGGGAGAGGGAAGCCCGCGGGACATGATCGATATTTACAAGCAGGTACTGGTGGGCCAGTATGAACTGCCGTCCGGGGACAAGAAGGCGAACCTGGCGGCGGATGAGGATATCCGGAAGGCCGCCGCGGAGAAAACGGACGGCACGGAGGGGAAAAAGGATCCCGCGGAACCGGTTCCCGGCGTCAACGTCCAGGCCCTGGAATACGGCACGAAGGAGGCCGAGATCCTGGAATATTATATGACGGATGGGGCGGGGCTTCGTACCTCCGCCATTCTGAAGGGAGAGCCTTTCACCCTGCACATGAAGGTGCGGGCCCACAAGGATCTGCCGGCTCCCATTTTCGCCCTTTCCATCAAGAACATCAAGGGCGTGGAGATCACGGGAACCAACACTATGGTGGAAAAAAGCTTTCTGGAAAGCGTAAAGGCCGGGGAGGCGCTCGATATCACCTTCACCCAGAGGGTGCGCCTCCAGGGCGGGGAATACCTGATTTCCCTGGGCGTAACCGGCTATGAGGGAGATACTTTTACGGTTTATCACAGACTGTACGATATCCTGAACCTGACCGTGATCTCCGATCACGATACGGTGGGATATTTTGATATGGAATCGGATGTGAAAGTAAAGAGGCAGGATGAAACATGAGCCTGATGGCTTATGTTTCATCCCGGGATTGTGACAAATAACACAAATCCCATTTGAGCACGGCGCGGCCTCAGCGCAAGAGCGCTTCGGTTAGGAGGTAATATGACGGAGCAAATCGGGAAAGTGACGTTGGACCTGTCTCATTATCCGGGAGAGGATTTTTACTGCGACGGCACGGTGGAGGATGAGATCCTGGAGATCGTGAAAAACGAGCCGTCGGGAAATTATCAGAAGCAGATCGAGGAAAAGAAGAGCTGGCCGGTGTTCTATCATCTGTCGCCGCAGCGGGAAAACATCGTTTCCTGGCTTCCCATGGATAAGGGCGCGAAGGTGCTGGAGGTGGGAAGCGGGATGGGGGCGGTGACGGGCGTGCTCGCCGAAAAGGCGGGAAGCGTCACCTGCGTGGATCTGTCGAAGAAGCGCAGCACCATCAACGCCATCCGGAACCGGGAGCGGGATAATGTGACCATCCATGTGGGGAATTTCACGGATATCGAGCCGGATCTCCCCTGCGACTATGATTACGTGCTCCTAATCGGAGTGTTTGAATACGGGCAGAGCTATATCCCCACGAAAACGCCCTTTGAGGATTTCCTGAAGATCAACCTGAAGCATGTGAAGCCGGGCGGGAATCTGGTCATTGCCATCGAAAACAAGATGGGGATGAAATACTGGGCGGGCTGCCAGGAGGATCATCTGGCAAAATTTTTCGTAGGTGTAGAGGATTATCCGGAAGGCGGCGGGGTGCGTACCTTCACCAGGAAGGGCCTGGAGGGGCTTCTGAAAACCTGCGGGGTGGAGGAGTATCATTTTTATTATCCTTATCCGGACTATAAGTTCGCCGATGTGATCTATTCGGACAGCAGGCTTCCCCGTCCGGGAGAGCTTTCCCGGAATCTGAGGAACTTCGACGGGGACAGGCTGCTTCTTTTCGATGAAAAGAACGCCTTTGATATGGTGATCCGGGAAGGGATCTTTCCCATGTACAGCAATTCCTATCTGCTCCTGACCGGCCCCGCGCCGGAGACCGTTTACTCCAAGTTTTCCAATGACCGGGCGGATATCTATGCCATCCGGACGGATATCACGCAGGACGCGCAGGGGAGAAAAGCGGTATGCAAATATCCGGACAGCCCGGCGGCGGCGGAGCATGTGGAAAATATCGCCCGCTTTGGAAGGCTGCTCCGGGAACGGTACGAGGAGGGCGGGCTGTACGTGAACCGCTGTGAGATCACAAGACAGCCGGACGGCCTTCCCTGCGCCAGGCTGGAGTATCTGGAAGGGGTGACGCTGGAGGAGCTTCTGGACAACTGCCTGGAGGAAGGGGATCAGGCAGGCTTTGACGCCCTGTTTGAGGAATATCTGGAAAAGATCCGTGTCCGGCAGGAACTGCCGGTTTCCGATTATGATCTGGTATTTGGGAACATCCTGATCGACGAAGAGGGACGCTGGAATCTGATCGATTATGAATGGACCTTTGAGGAACGGGTGGATATGGAAGCCCTTGCCTACCGTTCCCTGTACTGCTATCAGATGGGGGATGGAAGAAGGAAGAGCCTGGATATGGAAGCCTTTCTGGAAAGGCTCGGGATCAGCGAAGAAAAGGCGCAGGAGTACCGCGCCCGCGAGCGGAGATTCCAGAAGGCAGTGACGGGAAACCGGGTTTCCATTTCCGACATGCGCGTGCTTCTGGGAAGGAGGGCGGTGCCCTGGCAGTCCTTTTTCTCCCAGGTGGAAAGAAGCGTGGTGGAGGTGTTCGAGGATTTTGGATATGGCTACAGCCCGGAGCATTCCTACCATCTGTATCCCAGCTATGTGGCGGCGGACCGGATGCGTCTTTCCATTCCCTTAAAGGAAGGAGTGCGGGGAGTGAGGGTGGATCCGGCGGAGTGCTCCTGCATCATCCGGATGCAGGCGGCCGTGCTTGCCGGAAAGGAACTGAACCTGGCGGATAAGGCTGTGCTTGCCATGAACGGCTGGGAGCTGACGGGGAAGGGAGAAAGGATGCCTGTCTTTTTCTTCCATACCAATGACCCCAATATCAACATCCGTCTGGAAAAGGAAGACAGGCAGGCGGGAGATATCCTGGAGCTGGAATTTGAGATCAACCGGATGCCGGAGGAAACGGCATCGGCTCTGGACGCCAATCTGAAAAGGAGACACTGGTTTTGAACGTTAAGAAAATGCTGCAGGCTCCCTTGCGGAGCCGGCAGAGGGCGAAATACGAAGCGAGGATAAAGGAACAGACGGTCCGCTACCACGACTGGATCGTGAAGAAGGAAGAAAAGGAGCGGGAAGCGCGCGGGACGGACGCGCGGCAGACGTCTCTTTCCGTGGCCTGCGTGCCTTTTTCCGCCTGCGGGAGAGGCTTTTTGCTGGAGAAGGCCGGAGGGGACGCGGATATTCTGGTCTTTTACGCGGACTGCGGGAAGCCGCAGGAGGAGGCGCTGCGCCTTTTCGCGGATTTTTTTGCCGGCCATCCCGGAGCGGTGCTCGCCTATGGGGATGAGGACGAGATCCTGCCGGAAAACGGAGGACGTCGTACCAATCCCTGGCTGAAGCCGGACTGGTCGCCGGACACGCTGCTGTCCTATTTCTACTTTGGCAGTATTTTTGCCGTACGGGTCCGGGAAGCGGCTCGTATTGGCTGGCCGGAAGGCGCGGACTGGAAGGAAAATCTGTATGATTTCTGCCTGCGGCTGTCGGAAAAGGGAGATACGGGACATGTGGACAGTGTGCTGTTTCATGGAAGCGAACCCGTGGAACCTTTCGGTATGGAGGAAAAATATGACGGGCTGAAGAGAGAGGCCTGGATCCGCAGGGGCTGGCCGCCTGCGCCTTCCGGAAAGGTTTCCATCGTGATCCCGTCCAAGGATAATCCGGGCGTGCTCTCCACCTGTGTCCATTCCGTCATGGAGGCCAGCAGCTACCGGGATTTCGAGATCATCGTGATCGATAACGGGAGCAGTGAAAAGAACCGGGCAAGGATCGAACGGATGCTTTCCCAGATGGCGCCGGAGTGCCGGATTCAGTATGTGTATGAACCCATGGAGTTTAACTTTTCCCACATGTGCAACCTGGGGGCGGCACGGGCGACGGGAGATTATATCCTGTTCCTGAACGACGATATTGAGATCATCCAGGAGGACTGGCTGGAAAAAATGGTGGAAAAGGCCCAGCTTCCCCATGTGGGAGCGGTGGGCGTGAAGCTTCTTTATCCGTCGAGCCGCGCCATCCAGCACGCGGGCATCACCAATATCCGGCTGGGCCCGGCCCACAAGCTGCAGTTTCGGGACGACCGGACCGACTACTATTTTCTGAGGAACCGTCTGGCCTTCGATGTGCTGGGCGTGACGGGCGCCTGCCTGATGGTGAGAAGAAGCCTCTTTGAGGAGAGCGGGGGCTGGAATGAGGATCTGCGGGTGGCCTTCAACGACGTGGATCTGTGCTACCGACTGCATGATATGGGTTATGTGAACGTGGTGAGAAACGATGTGGCCCTTTACCATCACGAGTCGTTAAGCCGCGGCCTGGATGACAGCGTGGAGAAACTCAAGCGCCTGCATGGCGAGCTGAACCTGCTGTATGAGCTGCATCCGTCGCTGTATGGCAGGGACCCCTACTATCACCGGTATCTGGTAAAAGATGTGCTGGATCAGGAATTCTATGCGGGAAACCGCTATGAATATGAGGACAGAATGGACCGGGTGGCCCCGGAGATCATGAAGGAGGGGCTGCAGCCGGAGTGGAGCAACGAGGTGCTCCGGATGGGCATCGAGTTCGCCGGGGATATGGATAAATGGGAGACCGGAAAGGCTGGCGGCGGGGATTATTTCATCCAGGGCTGGTGCTACGCGCTCCAGGTGGATAACAGCCAGTACCGTTTCAACCTGATCTTAAAGCCGGCCGGCCGGGGCGACGGCCCTGCGGGAGACGAGGCGGGCGCGGTGTGGAAGCTTGCCGTGAACCGGCAGTACCGTCCTGATATCCAGGAAAATCTGGGCCATCTGGAAAAATATCAGGTGGCGCTTACCGGCGTCTGTGTGAGCTTCTCCAGGAAGGCCCTGCCGGAGGGAGAGTATCTGATCGGTTTTCTCTGGGAGGACTGCTGCTCCAGGCAGAAGCTGTACCAGTGGACGGCGGAGACGATGAAGATTACGTATTGAGCCGCGGCTTCGCGGATGCGCGGAGCGGAGGGCGGTGTAGTTGAAGGAAAGGCAGACAGATGGATAAGGATTACAAAGAGGCGTACGAGCAGGAGAAATACAAAAGCACCTATCTGGCGGGCCGGGTGGCCGAGCTGGAGGATCAGGTGGACGACCTCCAGTTTAAGCTGGACCGGATCAAAAACAATCCGGTCTGGAAGGCCAGCGCGCCGTTTCGCAGGTGCATGCATTTCTGCATCCGTCAGGCGGACCGGGTGAAAAACTGCGGCAGCCTTTCCGGCGTGATCGCCAAGATGAAGTATAAGGCCAACGAGCGAAAGGCCATGTGCCATTACGGCACGGAAAGCTTCCCGGACGAGGCGGAGCGGGAACGCCAGAAAAATACGGTATTCGGCCGCATGGTGAAGGTCAGCGTGCTGACGCCCCTGTGGAACACGCCGGAGAATTTCCTGCGGGAAATGATCGAATCCGTGCAGGCGCAGACCTATCAGAACTGGGAGCTGTGCCTGGCGGACGGCTCGGACGACGCCCACGCTTACGTGGGAGAGATCTGCCGGGAATACGCGGCGAAGGACAGCCGGATCGTCTACCGGAAGCTGGAAAAAAACGGCGGAATCGCGGAGAACACCAACCGGTGCCTGGAGATGGCGACGGGCGAGTTCGTAGCGCCCTTCGACCACGACGACCTGCTGCATCCCAGCGTGCTGTATGAATATGTGAAGGTCATCAATGAAAAGGATGCGGATTATATCTACTGCGATGAGGCCACCTTTAAAAACGGTGACGTGAACCAGATGATCACCATGCACTTCAAGCCGGACTACGCCATCGACAACCTGCGGGCCAACAACTACATCTGCCATTTCAGCATGTTTGACAGAAGGCTTCTGGAGGGGACGGAGCTGTACCGGACTAAATTCGACGGAAGCCAGGACCACGACATGATCCTGCGCCTGACGGATAAGGCAGAAAACGTGGTCCATGTGCCAAAGCTCCTGTATTATTGGAGACAGCACGCGGGAAGCGTCTCCTCCGGCGTCCAGGCCAAGCCCTACGTGGTGGAATCCGCAAGGGGCGCGGTGGCGGACCACCTGAGACGGCACGGCTTTTCCAATTTTAAGATCACCAGCACCAGGGCCTTTGAGACCATTTTCAAGATCACCTATGAGATCATCGGGGAGCCCAAGATTTCCATCATCATCCCCAATAAGGACCACGTGGAGGACCTGCGGCGCTGCATCAGTTCCATCATGGAAAAGTCCACCTATGACAACTATGAGATTATCGTGGTGGAAAACAACAGCGAAACCAGAGAAATTTTCGCCTATTATGAGGAACTCGCAAACAATCCGGCGGTGAAAATCATCCCTTATAAAGGGGACTTCAATTATTCCGCCATCAACAACCTGGGCGTCTCCCACGCTTCGGGAGACTATGTGCTGCTTCTGAACAACGACATCCAGATCATCACGGTGAACTGGATGGAGGAGCTTCTCATGTACGCCCAGCGCCCGGACGTGGGAGCCGTAGGAGCCAAGCTGTACTATCCGGACAAGACCATCCAGCACGCCGGCGTGGTCATCGGCCTTGGCGCGCACCGCACCGCGGGCCATGTGCACTACCGCCAGAAGCGGGAAAATCTGGGCTACATGGGCAGGCTCTGCTACGCCCAGAACATGTCCGCCGTGACCGGCGCCTGCCTGCTGGTGAAAAAGGCGCTTTACGAAGAGGCGGGCGGCCTGGACGAAAGCTTCGCCGTTTCCTTAAACGACGTGGACTTCTGCCTGAAGCTGAGAAAGCTGGGATATCTGAACGTGTTCACCCCCTTCGCGGAGGCCTATCATTACGAGTCCGCCTCCCGCGGCTCCGATATGACAGGAGAGGCCGCCGCGCGCTACAACGACGAATCCGCCCGCTTCCGGGAGAAGTGGAAAGAAGAGCTGGAAGCCGGGGATCCCTACTTTAATCCCAATTTCAGCCTGGATAAGAGCGACTTTTCTTTACGCGTCTGAGAATTTGTAGTAAGATAGAAGCGACGGAAAGCGCAAGGCGCTTTCCTGGAAGAATCGCTCCGCGATTCTTCTCACTGAATGAAATGCCGCCGTTCGGCGGCGGAAATGGAGGAGAAAATGAGCTATATGGACGAGTACCGCTTCTGGCGGGAGGATTCTTATTTTGATCAGAAGACGAAGGACGAGCTTGCCGGAATCGAGGGCAATGAGAAGGAAATCGAGGACCGGTTCTATAAAGAGCTGGAGTTCGGAACCGGCGGACTGCGCGGCGTGATCGGCGCGGGCACCAACCGGATGAACATCTACACGGTGAGGAAGGCCACCCAGGGACTGGCCAATTATATCATCAAGCAGGGCGGGGAAAAGAAGGGCGTCGCCATCGCCTACGATTCCCGCTATATGTCCCCGGAATTCGCGGATGAAGCGGCGCTGTGCCTGGCGGCGAACGGGATCAAGGCGTACGTGTTCGACGAGCTTCGCCCCACCCCTGAGCTTTCCTTCGCGCTGCGTACCCTGGGCTGCATCTCCGGTATCGTTGTGACGGCCAGCCACAATCCGCCGGAGTACAACGGCTATAAGGTATACTGGGAGGACGGCGCGCAGGTGACCTCCCCCAAGGATAAGGAGATCATCGCTGAGGTGAAGGCGGTGACGGATTATCATTCCGTGAAGACCATGGCGAAGGAAGAGGCCGTGAAGGAAGGGCTGTATCAGGTGATCGGTTCCGAGATCGACGACGCCTACATGGTGGAGTTAAAGAAGCAGATTATCCATCCCGAGGTGATCCAGGAGATGGCGGACGATATCCGCATTGTCTACACGCCCTTCCACGGCACCGGAAACAAGCCGGTACGGCGCGTGCTTTCTGAGCTGGGCTTCAAGCATGTATACGTGGTTCCCGAGCAGGAGCTTCCGGATCCCGCGTTCACCACGCTGGATTATCCCAATCCGGAGGATCCCAAGGCCTTCACCCTGGCGCTGAAGCTGGCGAAGGAAAAGAACGCGGACATCGTGATGGCCACCGATCCGGACGCGGACCGTCTGGGCATCTACGCGCTGGATACGAAGACCGGCGAGTACGTTCCCTTCACCGGAAACATGTCCGGCATGCTGATCGCGGAATATATTCTGAGAGAAAGAACGGCGACGGGAACCATGCCGGAGAACCCGGCGATGGTAAAGACCATCGTGACCACCAACATGGCGGATCCGATCGCGGCGGATTACAACGTGAAGCTGATCGAGGTGCTGACCGGCTTCAAATATATCGGAGAGCAGATCAAGCTGTTTGAGCAGACCGGCTGCAACAACTATGTGTTCGGCCTGGAGGAAAGCTACGGCTGCCTGGCCGGAACCCACGCGAGGGACAAGGACGCCGTAGTGGCGGTGATGTGCCTGTGCGAGGTGGCCGCATGGTGCAAGAAGCACGGAAAGACCCTGTGGGATCAGATGGTGGAGCTGTATGAGAAGTACGGCTATTATAAGGAAAGCCTCTACACCATCACCCTGAAGGGAATCGACGGCTCCAGACAGATCGCGGAGATGATGGATAAGCTGAGAAAGAATCCGCCCACCCATTTCGGAGATCTGCAGGTGACGAGAGTGCGCGACTATGCCACCGGCGTGATGAAGGAGCTGGAGACGGGAGCGGAGAGCCCCACCGGCCTGCCGGAGTCCAACGTGCTGTATTTTGACCTGACCAACGATTCCTGGTGCTGCGCAAGACCCTCCGGAACCGAGCCCAAGATCAAGTTCTACATGGGCGTGAAGGGAACGAGCCTTGCGGACGCGCAGGAGAAGAATGAGAAGCTGACAGAGGAACTGAAGGCTGTGATCGAGTAAGAAAAAAACGGGCCGGACGCCTGGCAGAGGACTGCGGGGCGTCCGGAAGCGGAAGGGCGTCTGCTGCGAAGCGGATGCCTTTTGTGGCAAAGCTTTGCTTTGGCGTGCTCCGGAGAATGAGGATCGGTATGGGAAATCGGCTCACGGCAGGCTGGAAACGGGCACTGTCATATTTCAGAAGAAACGGCATATCGGCCGCCGCCTGGGCGGTGGCGGAACGGCTCCTGCAGGAGGCCGGGCAGAAGGGCTATGATTATCTGCCGCCGACGCAGGAGGAACAGGACAGCCAGAAAAAAGAGGCGGAGGAATGGAAAGATCCGCCCCTTCTTTCTGTGGTGGTGCCGGCCTTTGAAACGCCGCCTGTTTATATGGAAGCCCTGCTGGACAGCCTGCAGGCGCAGACCTGGCCGCACTGGGAGCTGGTGATCGCGGACGCGGGAAGCACGGACGCGCTGCGCGCCCTGGCGGAAGGCAGGGAGGATCCCAGGATCCGCTACCGGAAGCTTCCCGTCAATCTGGGGCTTTCGGGAAATACCAATGAGGCGCTGAAAGAGGTACGCGGGCGCTATACCGGCCTGCTGGACCACGACGACCTTTTGACGCCGGACGCTCTGTATGAGATGGCGCGCGCGCTGAGGGAAAAGGAGAAAATGGGGATTTCGCCTGTTTTTCTCTATTCGGATGAAGACAAATGCGACGGGGCGGGAACGCGCTTTTATGAGCCGCACTATAAGCCGGATTTCAATCCGGACCTGCTTCTTTCCAATAATTATATCTGTCATTTCCTGATGCTGCGGACAGAAGTTTTCCGAAGGCTTCAGGAGCGCCCGGGGTTTGACGGCGCGCAGGATTACGATCTGGTGCTGCGGGCGTCGGCGGGCGTGTTTTCCGGCGTCCCGGAAGCGGCTTTTGTCCATGTGCCGAAGGTGCTTTATCACTGGAGATGCCACGAAGCCTCCACCGCCTCCAATCCGGAAAGCAAGCGTTATGCTTATGAAGCCGGCAGACGGGCGCTGGAGGATTTCTGCGCTTCGCAGGGGTGGCAGGCCCGGGCGGAGGATACCGCGCATCTGGGCTTTTACCGTCTGCGCTATCAGCCGGATATCCTGACGGTGAGAAAGGATGTGGGCGCGGCCGCGCGGCCCCTTCCGTCCCGTCTGGGAAGGCTGCGCAGCGGAATTTATGAAAAAGACGGCGGTATGCGTTTTGCCGGCCTGCCCGTCGGCTTCAGCGGTTATATGCACCGGGCCGTCCTTTCGCAGGACGTGGAGGCAGCGGACATACGGGCCATGTGGGTGCAGCCGGAGCTGGAGGAGGAGCTCGGGAAGGCTCTGGAGGCGGTCAGACGGGGAGAGGATCCGGAAGAGGCGAGCAGGGCCTTCTGTGAAGGCGTCAGGGAAAAAGGCCTGCGGATCTGCTGGCTTCCGGACAGGAAGCAGCTGTAACAGGAGGAAGACGGATTGAAGACCACGGTGGTGATCCCCAATTATAACGGGAAAAAATATCTTGCGGCCTGTCTGAAAAGCCTGGAGGAGTCGGAAAAGGAGCGCCCCTGTGTGCTGGTGGTGGACAACGGCTCTACAGACGGAAGCGGCCGGGAAGCGGAGGAAGGCTTCCCCTGGATCCGTCTGATCCGTTTTCCGGAAAACCGGGGCTTTGACGCCGCGGTAAACGAAGGGATCCGTCAGAGCCATACGCCATATGTATTTTTGCTGAATAATGATACGATCGTCCGGCCCGGCTGTATCAGCGCCCTTGAGGAGCGCATGGAGCGGGAGGAGAACCTGTTTTCCGTTTCAGCCCGGATGGTGGATATGAAGGACCCTTCGGTCATGGACGGGGCGGGAGACCTGTACAGCGCGCTTGGCTGGGCCTACGCGGTGGGAAAGGGGAAGCCGGCGGAGCGCTACGGGCGGCCTGTCCGGATTTTTTCCGCCTGCGCGGGGGCTGCCGTTTACCGGAAATGCATGCTGGATGAGACGGGGCTTTTTGACGAGCTTCATTTTGCCTATCTGGAGGATGTGGATCTAGGCTACCGTGCCCGTATCCTGGGGTTTCCCAGCGCGTACGAGCCTTCTGCCGTGGTCCTTCACGCGGGAAGCGCTACCAGCGGTTCCCGTTACAATGAATTTAAGATCCGTTATTCCGCAAGGAACAATGTCTATCTGATCTGGAAAAACATGCCGTTCCTCCAGATTGTGCTGAACAGTCCCTTCCTTCTGGCAGGATTCGCGCTCAAGGCGCTTTTTTTCCTGAAGAAGGGGTATGGGCGCGTCTATGCGGGAGGACTGAAGGAGGGGATCGCCCTGTGCGCCTCCCCGGAGGGACGTGCGGGCAGAGTACGGTTCAAAGGACGTAATCTTGGGAATTATATAAAGATACAGGCACAGCTGTGGATCAATATCTTCCGGAGGCTGTGAGGGCGCCAGGGCGCAGGCAGGACAGGGATATACATTCTTAATAAAATTTAAGTTGTGCTTTTGTGTCGGATATTGTACAATACAGGTTGTACATCGGAAACGGGTGAAGCCATGATAAAGGATAACCAGCAGTATTTTAACCGACTGCATGTTATAGTGGACGCGCTGGTGATCGCAGGCTCCTATATACTTGCATGGTATCTTTGGATAGGAAGGAACAGGACCGGTACGGGCGCCGCGGTAGGCGTGCTGGATATGGGAATCTATTTCAGCGCGCTGTATTTTGTTGTGCCCGGATATCTGATCCTTTACTACTGGTTTCAGCTGTATTCCCCGAAAAGGGTCCAGAGAAGCGAGACAGAGATCCTGAACGTATTCAAGGCCAACGTTGTGGGGATGACGGTCTTCCTGGCGATCCTGTTTATGGCGAACGACTGGCGGCAGCTGCAGCTGCAGCATTTCTCCCGCGGTATGGTGGCTCTGTTTACCGCCATCAATACGGTGAGCACGCTGCTGATGCGCGCGTTTATCCGCTACTGCCTGCATTTTGTCCGGAAAAAGGGCTATAACCGCAAATTCATCCTTCTGGTGGGCTATTCCCGTGCGGCGGAGGAATACATCAACCGGATCAACAGCAATCCCCAATGGGGATATGTGGTAAGAGGAATTCTGGATGATAAGGTTCCAAGGGGCGCAACCTATAAGGGAGTGAAGGTGCTTGGATCCATCAATAATCTCCTCTACATCCTGCCGGAGAACAAGCTGGACGAGATCGCGATCACCCTGTCCCTGGAGGATTATGACCGCCTGGAGGCGCTGGTGGACCTGTGTGAAAAGTCCGGCGTGCATACCAAGTTCATTCCGGACTATACCAGCCTGATCCCCGGTCATCCTTATATGGAGGATCTGATGGGGCTTCCCGTGATCAACATCCGTTACGTGCCTCTGACCAATACCATGAGCGCCTTCGCAAAGCGGTGCGTGGATCTTGTCGGTTCTTTTTTCGGGCTGATCCTGATCTCGCCCCTTCTGCTTGCCGTGGCGTTTCTGGTGAAGTTTACCAGTCCCGGCCCGGTCATTTTCAAACAGGAGCGGGTGGGCCTTCATAACAAGCCGTTCATGATGTACAAGTTCCGAACGATGTACCAGCAGCAGCCCGGGGAGGAGAAGAAGGGCTGGACGGTAAAGGGGGATCCGCGGGTGACGAAGGTCGGCGGGTTCTTAAGGAAAACCAGCATCGACGAGCTTCCGCAGCTGTTCAACGTACTGAAGGGAGATATGAGCCTGGTGGGGCCGCGCCCGGAACGGCCTCAGTTTGTGGAAAAATTCCGGGAAGAGATCCCGCGTTATATGATCAAGCATCAGGTGCGGCCCGGTATGACCGGCTGGGCGCAGATCAACGGCTATCGGGGGGATACCTCCATCCGCAAGCGGATCGAATATGATATTTACTACATCGAAAACTGGAGCATGGCATTTGATATCAAAATCCTTTTCCTGACCTTCTTTAAAGGATTTATCAATGAAAATGCATATTAATATTGGGAAAGAAACAGGAGAAAAAATATGGCATCATCAACGAGAAACGAAGGAACCCGCAGAACGAACGGCAGCCGTTCTTCCGGCGGGAGCCGGCGGCCGTCCGGCGGGGAAAGACGTTCTTCCCGCAGGGATTATGACGCTTATGACGAGGATAGGAGCTATTCCTCATCCGGACGCAGAAGCGCTTCCGCATCCCGCAGGGACGACAGAGGGCGCGCGTCCGCCGGCCCAGGCGGCAGGAGAGGCCAGGGGCGCAGAAAAAAAGCGAATCAGTCCAGGCGGATCCTCCTGTTCGGCGTGGAGATCCTCGCTCTGGTGGTGCTGGCGCTTGTCCTCTGGGCGGTGGGAAAACAGGACGCCGTCCAGCATATCACCATTAATGAAAGCCAGATCGTGGAGAATATGAACGAAGGCGTGGAGCAGAACGAGACCATGCAGGGTTACCGGAATATCGCCCTGTTCGGCCTGGACGCCAGGGATGATGACCTGAAAAAGGGAAACCGTTCCGATACCATTATGATCGCTTCCATCAACCAGGATACCGACGAGGTGAAGCTGGTCAGCGTTTACCGGGATACCTATCTGAACTTAAGCAATGATTCCTACAACAAATGCAACGCCGCCTACGCGGCCGGCGGCCCGGAGCAGGCTATCCTCATGCTGAACATGAATCTGGATATGAACATTACAGAGTACATCAGCATCAACTTTAACGGCCTGATCGAACTGGTGGACGCGCTGGGGGGAGTGCAGATCGAAGTAGAGGAAGCGGAGATCGAGCATCTGAACAACTATCAGAAAAGTATGTTCAGTACGGAAAGCAGGGTGGTGCTCTCCGACGATTATACACCTGTGACGAAGGCCGGCCTTCAGACGCTGAACGGCATGCAGGCCACTGCCTACTGCCGGATCCGTGCCACCGCAGGAGATGATTTCCGCCGCGCGGAAAGGCAGCGTACTGTGCTTCTGGCCTGCCTGGAGAAGGCGAAGGGCGCTTCCTTCTCCCAGCTGGAATCCGCGCTGGACAGCGTGCTTCCTCATGTGGCGACCAATCTGGATACGGCGGAGATCCTGAGCGTGCTGCAGGAGGTGGGGAATTATACGGTTACCGGGACGGACGGATTCCCGTTTGAGGAGACCCGTACCACGGGAACGCTGGGAAGCAAGGGAAGCTGCGTCATCCCTGTCGATCTGGAAACGAATGTGGTGGCGCTTCATAATTTCCTTTTTGAACAGGAGGAATATACGCCTTCCGAACAGGTGAAGTCCTACAGCGCGAAGATTTCCAGCGATACCGGATATTAAATTCACAGAGAATCACGAAAAAGCTGAAGGGGGCTGCGAGACGCCCCCTTTTTCTGTAGTATGACGGAGAACTGAGAGGGGAACGGACCGATGAAGATCGATGTGATCATCCCGACTTACCGGCCGGGAAAGAAATTTCTGGAGCTGATGAAGCGGCTTTCGGAACAGACTGTGAAAGCGGACCGGATCATCATCATGAATACGGAGGAAAAATATTTCGACGGATTCCTGTATGGGACGGATTTCGCCAGGGAATATCCGGAAGCGGAGGTCCACCATCTGTCCAAGCGGGAATACGACCACGGCGGCACGAGGGACCGGGCCGCGGGCAAGAGCGGGGCGGATTTTTTCCTGTGCATGACGGACGACGCGGTACCTGCCGACAACCGGCTGATCGAACGGCTCCGGGATGCGCTCTGCCAGGCGGGGGACATTGCCGTAGCCTATGCCAGACAGCTCCCGGGCAAGGACAGCGGGGAGATCGAACGGTATACCCGCGCCTTTAATTATCCGGAGGAGAGCTGCGTCAAGGGACAGGAACAGCTTAAAACGATGGGGATCAAAACCTATTTCTGTTCCAATGTATGCGCCATGTACCGGAAAGACATTTTCCGGAATCTGGGAGGATTTGAAAAACATACGATTTTTAATGAGGATATGATCTACGCGGCGAAGGCTGTAAAGGCGGGATATCGGATCGCCTATGCGGCGGAGGCCTGTGTGTATCATTCCCACAACTATACGGCGAGGGAACAGTTTCACCGGAATTTTGACAACGGCGTGTCGCAGGCCCAGCATCCGGAGGTCTTTTCCGGGGTTTCCTCCGAGTCCGAGGGAGTCCGTATGGTGAAGCGGACCATATCGCACCTGTTCGGCATCAAAAAACCATGGCTCGTCCCGCGGCTGATCCTTGACTGTGCGGCCAGGTATCTGGGCTTCTTCCTGGGAAAGCATTACGGAAGCCTGCCGGCGGGACTGGTGGCCCGCTGCAGCATGAACCGGGATTACTGGAAACGGAGATAACGCCCGAAAAAACGGAGCGTTATGGCAAAATATGCCGCCAGACGGCGGAATGGAGGTAATTATGTGCGGAATTGTTGGATATATCGGAAAAAACCAGGCGGCCCCTATCATCCTTGACGGCCTTGCAAGGCTGGAATACCGGGGGTATGATTCCGCCGGAATGGCGGTATTCGACGGGGAGAAGATACATATCACCAAGTCGGTGGGAAGGCTGAAGGCATTGAGCGAGCTTACCCATGACGGGGCCTTCATGCCGGGAACGGCGGGGATCGGCCATACCCGCTGGGCGACGCACGGCGCTCCAAGCAACGCGAACGCCCATCCCCATGTGAATGAAAAAGGGACCATAGCCGTAGTCCATAATGGGATCATAGAAAACTATCTGACGCTGAAGAAAAAAATGATCCAGCGGGGATATCATTTTGTTTCCGAGACGGATACGGAAGTTCTGGCGCATATGCTGGACTATTATTATAAGGGAGATCCCATGGCGGCCATCACCAAAGTGCTGCACCGGGTGGAGGGCTCCTATGCGCTTGGGATCCTGTTCTCTGATTTCCCCGGCGAGCTGTTTGCCGTAAGAAAGGACAGCCCGCTCATTGTGGGGCAGAATGCGGACGGCTGCTTTATCGCTTCCGACGTTCCCGCTATCCTGCGTTATACCAGGACCGTGACTTATATTGAAAATCAGGAGATCGTGCGCCTGTCGCCGGAAGGCTTCCATGTTTACAACGTGGACGCGGAGGAACTGGAAAAGCAGTCCGTTACCATCGACTGGGATGCGGAAGCGGCGGAAAAGGCCGGATACGAGCATTTCATGCTCAAAGAAATGTATGAGCAGCCCAAGACAGTAGCGGATACCGCCGGCCCGAGGATCCGGAAGGACGAGATCGTGATCGAGGAACTGGGCATGACGGACGAAGAACTTCTGCAGATCAAAAAGATCCATATCGTGGCCTGCGGTTCCGCCTATCATGCCGGAGTGACCGGAAAATACGTGCTGGAAGGCATGGCCCGGATCCCTGTGGAGGTGGACCTTGCCAGCGAATTCCGCTACCGGGATCCCATCCTGGAGGAAGGCGCCATGGTGATCGTGATCAGCCAGTCCGGCGAGACGGCGGATTCCCTCGCCGCCCTGCGGGAAGCGAAGAAACGGGGCTTTTCGGTGCTGGGCATCGTGAACGTGGTGGGAAGCTCCATCGCCCGTGAGGCGGATCACGTGATGTATACCTGGGCCGGGCCGGAGATCGCCGTTGCCACCACCAAGGCCTACAGCGCCCAGCTTATCGCCCTCTACCTGCTTGCCATGAAATTTGCCCGTGTGCGCCATACGGTGACGGAGGAAGAATTTTCCGAGATGCTGGGCGACCTGCGCCGCCTGCCGGACCAGATCGAGATGCTGTTAAACAACCAAAACCGGATCCAGCGTTTCGCCAACCGTTACATCGCGGCGAAGGAGGTCTTTTTCATCGGCCGGGGCATCGATTATGCCATCTCCATGGAGGGATCGCTCAAACTGAAGGAAATTTCCTATATCCATTCCGAGGCCTACGCGGCAGGTGAGCTGAAGCACGGAACCATTTCCCTGATCGAGGAGGGGACGCTGGTCGCGGCTGTGGCGACCCAGCCCGCCCTGTACCAGAAGATCATCAGCAACATGGTGGAGGTAAAGTCCCGCGGGGCATTCGTCCTTGCTGTAACGAACGAGGGAAACCGGGAGATCGAGAAAGCGGCGGATTATGTGGTCTATATTCCGATCACCAACCGGTTCTTTACCAATTCCCTGGCGATTATCCCCCTGCAGCTGTTCAGCTACTATGTGGCCGTTGGAAAGGGCTGCGACGTGGATAAGCCCAGAAATCTGGCGAAGTCCGTGACGGTGGAATAATCCCGCCTGCGCCTTTTTATATTTTTTCAAGAGATTTGTCACAGTTTGAACACAAATACCCGATATACTAAAGGCTGAGACAGGAGGCGGAGCTTTGCGAACGGCCGGAGACCGGATAAGACCGGCTGGCGGCGGGGCTGCCGTCAGGAAAAAGAAAACGGAAGAAAAGAGGAAACAGTCATGTTTGACCAGGATTATTCCAGGGACCCTGAGAAAAAGGAAACTCAGATAGATCAGGAACAGACGTCCGCGGAAAGCGGTGGCGCGGATCAGCCGCAGAGTGCCGGCGCGGACCAGGAGCAGAACGGCCGTACGCAAAGCGCTGATACGGATCAGGGGCAGTATACGCAGAACATCGGCGTGCAGAACCGTTATACGCAGGATGGACAGGCGCAGGCGGCGGGACACAGCGCACAGCAGCAGGAAGGCGCACGGGCGCAGGCCGGGCGGTATTCCGGCCAGTCAGGATACGGAAGCTATTCCGGCCAGAGCGGTTCCGGATGGCAGAACGAATCCACCGGCCGGAGCAGCTCCGGATGGCAGAACGAATCCGCGCGTCAGAACAGCTCCGGATGGCAGAACGAATCCACCCGTCAGAACAGCTCTGGATGGCAGAACGAATCCGCCGGCCGGAGCGGTTCCGGGTGGCAGAATGAATCCGCCCGTCAGAGCGGGAATGCCGGGCAGAATGCAGGGGGCTGGCAGAATCCTTATAACAGCCGGAATCAGAATCAGTCCTGGCAGGGCAGCTACCAGTATGGGAACGGAAGCGGAAATTATGGGACCGGATATTCCGGAACCGCCGCCGGAAAGAAAAAGGAGAAAAAGCACAGGGAAAAGAAGCCTGTGAATCCCTTCTGGAAGAAAGCGCTGGCAGTGGTGGTGGGGGCAGTGTGCTTTGGCGTGATCGCCGGGGTGAGCTTCCTTGCAGTGGCTTCGCTCGGGGGTTACCGGAGCGGCGCGGCTTCCGCGTCGGCTGTGGCTGAATCGGAGCCTGCGGCGGCAGAGTCCGCCCAGGGGCAGACGGCGGAGGCACAGAGCGGAGGTGGTGAGGCTTCGGTGTCCCAGGGAACCACAACCATGGTAGT
>DWUW01000003.1 GCA_019120525.1 Candidatus Eisenbergiella stercorigallinarum
AGCCCGTTCAGGGCAAAGTGCAGGCCGATCTCATGCCCTCTCTCATGCATGTAATGGATCATGTCCATGTTGCGTTTGGAAAGGATATTATAGGAATTATTGGTCCACTGGAAAAAATAAGTGGATGTAAAATCCATGGACAGCTCCAGCCTGGAAAGAGCAAAGGCGCGGTCTACGGAAAACTCCACATCATGCCGCATGATGATGAACTGATCCTTCCCCCTCGCCTGCTTGAAGTTGGCCATCCGGCCGCTCTCCTTAATGATCTGTATGATCTCCCTGTATTCATTATAAGAAAACATAGCTCTATTTCTCCGTACCTTTTTGTTCCGTGTCTCCGGTCAGCGTCCTGATGTAATCTCTCCACTGCTCAAACACTGCCTGGCCGTTGGCGGCCGCTCCGATCTTCCTGGCGTTTTCCCCCATCCGTTCCGCTTCCCGGGGATTTTCGATCAGGCGGCAGATCCCCTCCGCCATAGCGTCCTCGTCCATGATCGGGACAAGAAGCCCGTTGTATCCGTCCTGTATTACCGTCCTCGGCCCGCCGCAGGGACAGTCTGTGGCGACAATGGGGAGCCCCAGCGCCATGGCCTCCAAAAGGGCGTTGGGAAGCCCCTCCCAGTCGGAAGAAAAGGCATAGGCCGCCGCGTCGTTCAGCACCTTCTCCAGCTCATCGCTGGCTCCCATCAGCTTCACGAAGCTGCCCGCGTTCTTTTCCGCGATCAGCGCTTCCAGCAGCTCCTTCGTCCCGTCGTGGGAATCCCCGCCGTAGATCTTCAGGTCATAATCCGGATGCTTTTCATGCACCTTCACGAAGGCACGGATCAGCATGAGCTGGTTTTTGAAATCCACCAGCCTTCCCGACTGCACCACCGTCTTCGTCCGCTTCTGCGGCCGCGGCACCCCGATATATTTATCATTGAGCGGATTCAGGATGATCCGGGATTTCCGCTGTGCCCCCTTCGGGAAGAATTCCTTCTGCCCCTGCGTCTGGAACACGAAGCCCGCCGCGTGGGGAAACAGGAGCGGGATCTGGATCTTATCCGCCAGCCGGTCATAATGGCCCGTCGGATCCGTGCGCACCGAAACGATGACGGGCGTCTTCAGCCCCAGGGTGGACATCAGCGACCGGTAATTGGCCTTCCTGCCAAAGGCGATCAGCACATCCGGCTTTTCCCGCTTCACAAATCCCCTCAGCCTGGTCACCCTCTTCAGGATCTGGTACAGCCTTCCCTTCTTCCGGTCTTCCTCCGTTGGGCCTACGACCACCCTTCTGATCCCCGGGTCAATCTGAAATTCATTCTCCCCGACCCATTCCGTAGCTATGAGCACCTCATATCCGTTTGCCAGGAACTGGTGCGCCAGATTAGTCACCACCCGTTCGGCGCCTCCCTGCTCCAGGCAGTTCAAATGAAACGCGATTCTGCGCATACCATCCTCCCAAATCTCGTCACTCCGGACGCGCGCCTCCACGCCGGAGCAGGCTGCTTTGCTGCCGCCGCCGGCATTTGGAATGCCTATAATCACTTCAGTTTAACACAATCCCTTTTCGAAGACAAGATTTTTCCAACGCCGCGCCGGGTGCCGGGGCCGCGCCGGGCGTTTCAAAATTCCCTCATTGTCATGCTTCCTGATTTCTTTTATAATGGATCGGGGCAGCCCGGATACGGCTGCGGCAGGGTTCCCCATTTATTATTTTCAAAAAAATGCTGATTTTGTCATATTATTCTGACGGAAAGGGTTTTAACCATGAAAAATTCAGACGATTTAAGACGCATGCTGCGGGCAGTGGACCATAAAAGTTATCCGGCCTACAAGGATCTGAAGGGAAGCTATTCCTTTGGAAGCTTCCTCTTGAACATCGACCATGTACAGGGGGATCCCTTCGCTTCCCCGTCCCGTCTCAGCGTGCAGGTGGACGGCGCGAGGGCCGCTTTCCCGCCCGCATATTATAAGGAAAAGCATTGCCGTATCGCCCTGCAGGACCACCTGAACCGGCTGTTCTTCCAGGAAGTTGAAAAATATACCTTTAAGGCCAAAGGATCAGGAAAAAGCGGGCTGATCACAGTCAGCCGCTGCGGGCAGGAGATCCTGGAGCGTTCCGCCGTCACCATCCGTCCGTCGGATGGACGGCTGCTGGTCCGTTTCTCCGTGGGCTTTCCCGCCAACGGGCGTACCATCAATGCCTCCCAGCTGGAGCGTATCCTTTTTGAATTCCTGCCGGCCTGCGTCACGGCCGCGCTGTTTTACCGCAGGCTTCCTTCAGAGAGGGTGCAGTCTGTCATCCATCTGGCCGAGGACCAGCAGTTTATCCGTTCGCAGCTGGAACCGCTCGGGCTGTGCGCTTTCGTGGCCAACGGCGCCGTTCTGCCCCGGCAGTCCGGCGTTTCGGACCGGCCTATGAAGGATGGGATTCCCTTTGTCTCCCCGAAATCCATGGAAGTCACCCTGCAGCTGCCTCACCGCGGCGCCCTTACCGGCATGGGCATCCGAAAAGGCATTACCCTCATCGTGGGCGGCGGCTATCATGGGAAATCCACCCTGCTGGAAGCTCTGGAGCTTGGCGTCTACAACCATATCGCGGGGGATGGCCGGGAATATGTGATCACCGACGGCACCGCGCTCAAGATCCGAGCCGAGGACGGGCGCAGCATCAAAAAAACGGACATCTCCATGTTCATCAACAACCTGCCCAACAAAAAGGATACCAGGGCCTTTTATTCCGAGGACGCCAGCGGAAGCACTTCCCAGGCCGCCAACGTGATCGAGGGCATGGAAAGCGGCGCGCAGGTCTTCCTCATTGACGAGGACACCTGCGCCACCAACTTCATGATCCGGGACGAGCTGATGCAGCGCGTGGTCTGCCGGGAAGAAGAGCCGATCACGCCTTTCATTGAGAGGGCGCGCTTCCTTTATGAAAAGTGCGGCATTTCCTCCGTCCTGGTCGCCGGCAGTTCCGGCGCGTATTTCCACATCGCGGACACCGTCCTCCAGATGGACCGCTACGTTCCGAAGGATATCACGGAATTCGCAAAAAAAGAAGCGGCGGCATACGCCGCCTCCGCCGCGCAGGACCGGCCTGCCGTGCAGCAGCTGCCGGATCCCGCCCTTCCTTCTTTCCGGCGCGTCCCCTCCTGCAACATGGCGCTTCGAAGGGACGACCGCCTGAAAACCCGGAACAGGGGCACGGACGACGTGCAGCTTGGACATGAAAACATTGACCTCCGCTATCTGGAACAGCTTGCGGACCATGAACAGACAGCCGCCCTCTCCTGCATCCTCGCCCTGGCGGAAAAAAACCTGCTGGACGGCAAAAAGACCATGGTCCAGCTGGTGGACGCGGTCTGCGCCCTGATGGAGGAAAAGGGACTGGAAGGGCTTTCCACATCCGGCTATCTTTCCACCGACCTGGCCATGCCAAGACGGCAGGAGATCTTTGCCTGCTTCAACCGGTACAGGGGGCTGAAGCTGTAGGGGCGATACCGCCCTCCCGGCTTCAGGCGAAATACATCCCCAGATACTTTGCCGTATTCCCCACCATCTCGTCGAACAGCCTTCTCGCGTCTGTCTGGGAAAGATCCATGTTGGGATCCATCTGGAAAGCGCGGAAGGCTTTTTCCAGATCCCGCTCCAGGGCGGCCTGCACGATCAGCTCCTGAATGCCGCTGACGCGGGAAACGAGCGGATAGATGGATTCCGGAAGCGGGCCGGCAAATACGGGGCGGACGCTGTCCGCGCAAAAATGCGCGTTGGTCTCCACTACGGCTCCGACGGGCAGATTGGGGATCTGGCCCAGGTTGGGAATGTTCACATTGGTCACCAGATCGCGCAGGCCCAGGATGGCCCGCATCTGCTGTACGCCCTCCTCGCCGGTCTGGCTGATGACGGGCGCTTCCTCTCCGGTATACAGGCGTTCGCTTCTTTCCAGGCGTTTCTTCAGGTCCTCTTTCCTCCAGGCCACGGTGGTCAGGCCGAAGCACCAGCTCTTCACCGTCTCCGGATCCTTCAGGTACCAGCTTCCCGGGCAGAACTCCGCCAGATGCCTGTCTCCCGCCGCCGCGATCGCGCCAAAGCGCAGGAACAGATCCATCTTCACCCGCTCCCTGCTGGCGAAGGAATTGTTCATCCAGTTGTTGTCCGCCTGCTCGGAAAAGCCCTCCCCCGCGTATTTTTCACAGAAGCTCCGATACAGGGGGAACAGGTCGATGTCCTTATATTTTGCCTCGGTCAGCCAGGTGAAATGGTTCACGCCCACCACGTTCACCCGGATCTCCTCCCGCTTCGCGTCCTCAATCCCCAGCATGTCCTTTAGCACAAGCGCCAGCAGCTTCTGGGTGCCGAATACCTCATGGCAGCAGCCGAAGGCCTTGATCTGCGGGAAAACCCGGTACAGCGTCCGGACGCAGACCGTCATGGGATTGGTGTAGTTGATCACCCAGGCGTCCGGGCAGAAATCCCGGATGGCCGCCGCGATCTCTTCAAACATGGGGATGGTGCGAAGCGCCCGCACCAGGCCGCCGGGACCCGCGGTATCTCCCACGGACTGATAAATACCGTATTTTTCCGGCGCGTGCACGTCGCTTTCCATCTCGTCAAAGGTTCCCGGAAGAATGGAGATCACCACAAAATCCGCTCCCGTCAGCGCCTCTTTCAAGGTATCCACCGCCTTATACTCCCATGCGGAGCGGCAGTCCGGCAGCTCCTTCATCCGGTTCCCGATGACCTCGTTCTTTGCCGCCGCCTCTCTGTCGATGTCATAAAGCGCCACGGTGCCGTTCATGTCGTCCACCGCCGCCAGATCGCTCATCAGCCCCCAGGCCCAGCCTCTGGATCCCCCACCGATGTAAGCGATTTTCACATCCTCCGCCCGATTTCCCACGTATTTCATTTCTTCCTCTCTTTCCTGCCGCCGCAGGCGGCATTTCATTTTGTTCATCGTAGCATGCAATATATGAATAGAAAAGCCAAAATACTGCTTTTTTTATTTCAGAATCGTTCAGATATTGCTCTCTTCGTTTTTCTCTGCTATACTCACTGCAAAAGGGAGCCGTCGTTTTTTTCACGGGCCGTTTTTTCAGGAGCCGCTTTGCAGGCTGGAGAAGGAAAGGGGAAATCAGGGAAATGAAACATACGGAATATGCCCCATATGCCGGATTTGGCGTGGAATATGTCCGCAATCCGCAGAAAATGAACATGAAAACGCAGCATTACCACGATTCCTATGAGCTTTATCTGCAGACCGCCGGGGAACGCACCCTTCTTTTGAACGATCTGCGCTATACGCTCCGTCCCGGCGATCTGTATTTTCTGAAGCCCTTTGAGCTGCATTATACCAAAAGCTATGAATCTTCCTATTATGAGCGTTATCTGATGAACATTCCCGCCTCCTGTCTGTCTCCGATCCTGACGGAAAGCGAGGCAGCCGCGCTGTTCGCTTCGCTGGACTCCTGTGTGCTGCACCTGAATGAAGGGCAGACCGCTGAAATGCTGGACTGTTTCCGAAAAGCGGAAAATTACGGACGCAGGAAGGGCTTTCTCACCGAAAAGCTGCTGTGCTCCACCATCCTTCAGACGCTCGTTTTTGTCTCCGAACTGTTAAAGCAGGAGGAGATCGCAGAGGGGCTTTCCGCGGAGCGCATTCCGGAGGAGATCGTCTCCGCCATTCGTTATATCAACCGCCATTACAGCGAACCCATCAGCCTGGAGCAGGCCGCCGGGCGTGTCCACATGAGCCGGTATCATTTCTGCCGCGTTTTTCACAGCGCTGCCGGAGCCACCTTTCTGGAATACCTGTACAACGTCCGTCTGGCAAAGGCGCACCAGCTTCTGCTTGGCAGCGACCTGCGCCTGAGCGAGATCGCTTCCCGCTGCGGTTTTTCCTCCACGCCCCATCTGACGCGGATTTTTAAAAATACCTATGGGATGCCGCCAGGGGAATTCCGGAAAAAAGCGGGCGCCCTTTCCGGAGCCTGAAAGCGGGCTGCGAATTTATCTCAGCCTTTCTCCGCGTATCTCACCGTTTTATAAACGGTCACTCCCGTCTCGATCAGGATACAGGCCCAGATCACCAGAAGCACGATGGTTTCCAGCCTGCCCGTTCCATACAGGGTCAGCAGGTCCCCCTTTGTTCCCTGCCAGTCAAACTCCTGCCTCAGCTCCTGTACGAAGGAAGGATTGAAAAAAGGAAGCCCCTTCAGCAGGATCCAGGCAAATACTGCCTGAACCGCCCCGCTGACCAGGCAGACGATCAGGACCGTCCGGCAGTAGCATCCGCAGACCAGCCGCACCACGTCGTCCGCGAACCCTGCCGCCAGCGAAATCAGAAGCACCGGAAGAATGATGTTCCACCGCTCCAGGTTAAAAATGGGAATAGTACGGATGAATGTGCCGTCCTCAAATGCATAGGCCCCAAACAGCCACGGCGCGAAGATCATCAGACCTGCAAGCAGCGCCTCAAAAATCAGGTTCACCGCTTCATCCGACCGCTTTATCTCCGCCCTGGAATCCGGTACCGGCGGAAGCAGCATGGGAACCCACTTTCTTCGTTCGGCGCCGTTCCCTTCTGCCATCCTGAATTCTTTCCTGAAATCTACCCGGATCTTCCTTCTTTCCAGAATCATGAACAGGACCGTCACCGCTCCCACCGCGCTGAGTGCTCCCGACACTGCGCTGGAAACAGCCTCCGTCAAGATCCCTGCCCCATCCCTCTGAAGCGCTCCCTGTACCACTCCGGAAACGACGACGGAAAGCGCCACCGCGGCCAGCACGATCTTTAAAAGCCACCGGTAATCCTCCGCGTATTCCGGCCCGATCACCCAGCCCGGCTCCTCCCGGTATTTCTGCGCAAAAACAGCCGGGTTCCCGAGCTCCTTCAGCGCTTCCTCCATACCCTTCTGCTCCGCCATGTCCGTGATCAGCTCCTCCAGCTCCCTCGCGGTCTCTTCCCGCTGGTCCTTTGCAAGCCTTCTTGTCACCTGATAAATGTACCGCTGCATCAGCTCTCTGTCCGCTTCCGTCATATCCTCACTCCTCCCGCAGCAGTCCGTTCATGGTTTCAGAAACCGCAGACCACTGCTTCTTCATTTCCTCATACATGAAATCTCCAAGCACAGTGCGGCGATAGTATTTTCTCGGCTTCGCCTCTTTCGTATCCCACTCGCTCTTTAACAGCCCCTGCTTCTCCAACCTCCGCAGAAGCGGATACAGGGTGTTCGCTTCGATTTCCACGCCCTTCTCCTCCAGGCTCTGCACCAGCGCATATCCGTATTTCGGTTCCTTCATCTGACTCAGGACGCTCAGGATCAGCGTTCCCCTCCGCAGCTCCTGTCTGAGATTTTCCAACAGATCTCTTTCTTCACCCACGTAGATGTACCTCCTGAATTTATTATAATGTGCATCGTACGGTATTGTCAATTATAAATTATTTCTGTTTTAATCACTGATAGAAATCCCCCGGACCGCCTGTTCCCTGTCCGGGGGATTTCTGTCAATTTCCTGTTTTCACGTATAAAACTGCGCCTGCATCTCAAACAGCTCCGCATAGACGCCTTTTCTCTCCATCAGTTCCTCATGGGTGCCCCGCTCCACAATCCGCCCGCCAGCGAAGACTGCGATCTCATCGCAGAACCGGGTGCTGGAGAGCCTGTGCGAAATATAAACGGCGGCCTTTCCTTCTGTAAGCTCATTGAAATGCCGGTACAGTTCAAACTCGGCCCGGGGATCCAGCGAGGCTGCGGGTTCGTCCAGCACCACGATGGGCGCGTCCCTATACAGGGCGCGTGCCAGCGCGATCCGCTGTCCCTCTCCGCCGGAAGGCTCAAACCCGGTCTCATCAAAGTTTTTATACACTGCCGTATGGATTCCTCCAGACAGACTGTCCAGCTTTTCTCCAAAACCGGCGCGCCGCAGGGCATCTTCCGCCTTTCCTTCCTCCGCGGGCCGGGCGAGCGTCACATTTTCCTCCAGTGAAAAGGAAAAGAGCCGGTAATCCTGAAAGACTGCTGAGAACGCCGACATATAACTGTCGTAGTCGTATTCCTGTATCGGAATTCCATCCATCCGAATCTCTCCCTCCGTAGGATCATACAGCCTGGTGAGCAGCTTTACAAAGGTGGTTTTGCCAGCCCCGTTTTCTCCTACAACGGCCAGCCTGGCGCCAGGCCTTAACGTCAGATTCACATCCCGCAGCGCCCAGGTATCGCTTCCGGCATAACGGAATCCCACGTTTCTGAATTCGATTACGTGTTCCCCTTCCGACAGGATTCTCTTCTTCTCTTTCCGGCCGGATACGTCATGGTTCCGGCCATCGTCATCCCCCCGGAGCCTGGCAGGTACGGACAAATACTCATCCAGCCGGTCATAAAACCGGTCGTAGACCCGGATCTCCGTCAGGTTATCCAGAACGGTGCGCAGCGCGGAGGCAAAAGCAGTCACCGCACTCACGTACATGGTGAAGGATCCCACGGAAATCCCTCCCTGCATGGTCCGCAGAATGAGCCAGGCATAAGCCGCGCACTGCTGCAGGAACGTACAGCCACAGCCAATCAGTCCGGAGCGGATATAGCCGTCATTCTGCTGCTTCAGGTTATCGTTTACGCGGGTAAAAAACGCCCGTTCCCGTTTCAGAAGCCAGTTTCCCATGCCATTCAGCCGGATCTCCTTCCCATAACCAAAGTTCTCAAACAGCCCGGAATAGTACATCCAGCCCCTCTGATCCGCGCTGATCTGTTCTGTCAGCTTCGCCGCCCGTTCCTTTGCATGCCCTTCCGCAAACGTCCCTGCTCCGGTCAGCACCAGAAAAATCAGAACAACCCGCACGTCCAGCGTGGCAATGATCGCCGCTACTCCCGCAAGCGTAAACACCTGTCCCACGATATTCAGCGCGCTGTCTAGCAGATAGCCGAAGCCGTGCCAGTCAGAATACAGAAATTTTTTCGCTTTTTCCTGCATATCCAGGAAATCCGGATTTTCCAGCTGTTCCAGATCCGCCCTGGCAAGCCTCTTATGCAGCTCGCTGTCAAATTCTGCTGACATCCGGCATCGCCTGGTAAAACCGTCCATGCTGAAAAACACAGAAAGCCCTCCGGCAATGAGCGTATAGCCTGCAGGCAGCCCTACATAGAGCACCAGCATCTGCGGTCTCGCCTCCCCCATCAGCTCATCGATGATATATCTGGGAGCCAGCGCCGCGATCACCGGAATCATGGAGTTGACAAACTGGTAGAGCACATTCCAGAGTACATACCGCTTATCATACTTCCAGCCCTGTTTCACAAAAAAGATCAGTCCCTTAAACATAGATTTTTCCTCCTGATTTGATGTTTTTTACACAAAA
>DWUW01000054.1 GCA_019120525.1 Candidatus Eisenbergiella stercorigallinarum
TGGATGATGGATTTTCCGTTCAGAGGGAATGCTTCCACAGGCCTGATGAAGACTGATGTGAAGGAAACGGAAAACAGCTATGAGCTGGATATGGATATGCCCGGATTTGAAAAGGGCGATATCAAAGCGGAACTGAAAAACGGTTATCTCACCATCAGCGCTTCTTCCCATAAGAATAATGATGAGAAGGACAACGACGGCAAATACATCAGACGGGAACGTTATTCCGGATCCTGCAGCAGAAGCTTCTATGTGGGCGAGGACGTAAAGCAGGAGGATATCAAGGCGAAATTTGAAAACGGTATCCTGAAGGTGACGGTTCCGAAGAAGGAAGAGAAGCCCGCGGTGGAGGAAAACAAATACATCTCCATTGAAGGGTAAGAGGAAGAAAACGGGGCGGGCGCTGAGGCGTCCGCCTAACAGAACAGGAAAAAAGAAAGTTTTGCCGCGCGGCAGGCTGTGAAGGCCGGATGAGAAATGTCCAAGCGGCTTCAGATAAATGGATTGGAGGAATGACTTATGTTGCTGCCCAGCATTTTTGGAGAGGATTTATTTGACGACTGGATGGATTTCCCGTTTGACGACAGGTTTGAGAAAAGACTGAATAAGGAGCTGTACGGGAGAAAGAATCCTGTATTCGGAAAGAATGCGGCCCGTATCATGAAGACGGATGTGAGGGAGAAGGATGACAGCTATGAAGTGGATATCGATCTGCCCGGCTTTAAGAAGGAGCAGATCAGGATCGAACTGGAAAACGGCTATCTGACCATCAGCGCCGAGAAGGGCCTGGATAAGGATGAGAAGGAAAAAGAAGGAAAGTATATACGCAGAGAGCGCTTCAGCGGTTCCTGCAGCCGGACCTTCTATGTGGGCGAGAATGTGGAGCAGGCCGAGATTAAGGCAAGCTTCAAACATGGTATCCTGAAGCTGACCATCCCGAAGAAGGAAGAGAAGCCTGAAGTGGAATCCGGCAATTATATTTCCATAGAGGGATAAACGGATAAAAAGGACAGTGCCCGTAAGCGTCAAAGCGGCGCAATGCTCTGAAAAAAGAACAGACGGATACATCGCAAGATCATCGAAAGAGATGAAAAAGCGGTGTATCCGTTTTTTTTACAGGAAGTCAGATGTGCGTCGGCCTCACAGAGCGCGGGGCTTTCCCATGCTGAACTAACATCCTTCCACCTGCAGCATCCAGCGCGCCCGCATCAGGGTCAGGCGGTTGCGGGCCGTGGGCGAAAAGCGCAGCAGATCGGACAGCGCCTCTTCGGGAACCTGAATGTCGGACAGGGTTTTCTTCGCGCCGATCTCCTCATAAAGGGCATACAGGCTGTCCGCATCGGGGGTTTCCGCAATGATGCCGCGGATCTTGGGCCAGGCACGTACCAGCATATCCGGGGTTACGCCTTCCATGCAGTCCTTCCGGTTTTCCTCCAGGATGGAAGGAGACAGCTTTTCCCCATAGAAGCTGCGGATCACGGCTTCTTCCGGAAACGCGTATTCACGGACAAGAGCGGAAATGTCCGGAATCTCTCCCAGCTGGTGATAAACCCTGGAAGCCAGAAGAGTTCCTACGCCCACCTTTTCGCCGTGCAGGGCATCGGAGCGGAAATCAAAGGCAGCAGGCCCCATTTCGATCAGATGGGAAATGTGATGTTCGCAGCCGGAGGCGGGACGGGAGTTACCCATGAGCTGCATGGCCAGGCCGGAAAGGATGAGGGCGTAGGTGAGCTGCTCAAAGGCCGCCGCGTCGCCTGTTTTCAGGCCGCGACAGCAGGAATAGACCGCTTCCACCGCCTGTCGGGTCATTTTCTCGATGACGGGGCAGAAATACTCTCCGGTGAGGGCGTGGGCGATCTTCCAGTCCGCCAGCGCCGTATATTTGCCGAAGATGTCTCCGGCTCCGCTGAGTGCCAGATAAAGGGGCGCTTCTTTTATGATGTCCGTGTCTGCCAGCACAAAAACCGGAGCCACGCCGGGCATGGTCTTCTTATATCCCTTCCAGGTCATGGCCGACACGGTGGAGCAGAAGCCGTCCACACTGGCCGCGGTGGGGCAGGAAACGAAGGGGATGCCCAGCTCATTGGCGCAGTATCTGGTGGTGTCGTGGATGGTGCCGCTTCCCGCAGCGACCAGATAATCGATGCCGCTTTCCAGCCTTTCCTTTAACATGCCGACGGCGATCTCATTGGCGTGCAGGTTTTCCGGCGGCAGGACAATCTCCTGGGCCGCCTTTGGATGGATGATGTTTTTTGCGTGATAAGTATTTTCGTCATATACCACGGCGCGCCGGCCAGTGAGGCCGTACTTCGCGGCATAAAAGTCCAGCTTCTCCATGCAGCCGGCTTCGATGACGGCTTCCTTTGTTACCATGACGTGTTCCCTGCCGCAGGAGCAGGGGCCGTTGAGTCTGGCGCTGTCGATGATCATGAAAATCTCCCTTCTGAAGCGTGGACGGTTATATGCGATATTCTTTCTTTGCTGTTTACGACGCTCCAGCATAAACAGCTCTCTTACTGCAAGTATAGAACAAAAAACTTTTGCTGTCCATAGAATCAAAATAATTTCGTAAATAAAAACGAAAGAAATGAAAATGATTTTCTTTTGTACCGGGGACGGAGGCCATCCCTAATTCGTCCCTATTTTTTTCACCATTGGGTGAAAAGAGGCTTTCAAATTGTGGAAAAGGCGGGTACCGGACAGGGGAAGTTGTGGACAGCGGCCGGGCGGGATGCTATGATAAAAGCGAAAGAAAGCCGGAAGAAGGAGGCGCGCATTATGGGAAGTTATCTGAATCCGGGAAATGAAGGCTTTCGCCGGGTGGTAAATTCTGAGGTTTATGTTGATAAAACAGGATTGTTATGTTATACCAATCAAAAATTGAATTCAACTCAGCAGAATATCTGCGTCAGCCGTCCGAGGCGTTTCGGAAAATCCATCACCGCGTCCATGCTGACGGCTTATTACAGCTGCGGCTGCGATTCCGAACAACTTTTTTCCGGGCGGAAGATCGCGGAAGCGGAGAATTTTAAAACGCATCTGAATCAATATAACGTGATTTTTCTGAACATGCAGGAATTTTTGAGCCAGAGTGAAAATATGGATCAGATGATCCGCCTGATCCGGAGGACGGTTCTCTGGGAGATCTTGGAGGACTATCCGGATTTCCGGTATTTTGATCCGGAAAATCTGATGCGTACCATGCAGGATGTGTACCGTTTTACGGGCAGGCCCTTTGTGGTGGTCATCGACGAATGGGACTGTATTTTCCGCGAGTATAGGGAGGATGACAGGGCGCAGGAAAGATATCTGGATTTTCTGCGGGATCTGCTGAAGGATAAGGCGTATATTTATCTCGCCTATATGACGGGGATCCTGCCGATCAAGAAATACGGCACTCATTCCGCGCTCAATATGTTTTCCGAGTTCTCCATGATCAATCCCAGACAGCTGGCGGAATTTGTCGGCTTTACGGAGGAAGAGGTGCAGAGCCTCTGCGGCCGGTACGGGATGGATCCGCAGCAGCTGCGGGAATGGTACAACGGCTACCGGTTTGAAGCGGTTCCTGCCGTATACAATCCCCGGTCCGTGGTGGAGGCGGTCACCTCCGGGATCTGTGATTCCTACTGGAACCAGACGGAGACCTTTGAGGCCCTGCGCATGTATATCGACATGAATTTTGAGGGGCTGCGGGACGATGTGCTCAGCATGATGGCGGGGGAACAGGTTCCTGTGAACACGGGGAGCTTTTCCAACGATATGACCACCTTTCATACGAAGGACGATGTGCTGACCCTGCTGATCCATCTGGGGTACCTGGGCTATGATTTTGACGAGAAATGCGTGTTCATTCCCAATCATGAGATCCGTGGTGAATTTGTGAAGGCTGCTTCTTGTAGGCATCAATTATGATAAAAAGACCAGAATCCACAGCTGTGAAATCGAGGAGTGTGAGAAGTGAGGATGAGTGATGGCAGAAGAGAAATCGCATTCGCGATTTCTCTTCATCCTGTCGTCACGCTCCGGAATGGAGATTCACATGGAAAATAAGGAGATACGGCCGTTATGAATCAGGAAGAACGGAAAAAATATATACTGGAACGGCTGAAGATCAGCTCTTCGGTTTCCGTTTCGGAGCTGAGCGAGGCCTTCGGGCTTTCGGAGGTTTCGGTACGGAAACTGCTTTCGGGGATGGAGCAGGAAGGGACGCTGAAGCGGACCTGGGGCGGCGCGGTGAGCGCCTACGGCTCCCTGCGGGAATTTTCCCATCAGGAAAACGAAGCAAGGCAGATGGAAGAAAAGCGGGCGATCGCCAGAGTGGCCTACGACTGCATCGGGGACGGCGAAGCGGTCTTTCTGGACAGCGGGACGACCACGCTGGAGCTGGCGAAGCGGATCGTAACCGGGCAGAAGCGCAAGATCGTGGCCTGCACCAACAACATTTTCATTGCCGCCGAGCTTGCGAAGGCAGCGGATATGCGAAGCATCGTCATCGGCGGCGAGCTGCGCACCAACATCTATTCCTGCGTGGGGAGCCTGGCGCAGCAGGCGCTTTCCGGCCTGTTTTTTGACAAGGGCTTTATCAGCGGCAATCATTTTACCCTGGAGCGGGGCTTCACCACGCCTACGCTGGGAGAGGCCCAGCTGAAGCGGCAGGTGCTTGCGGCCTCCAAGGAAAGCTTCCTGCTGATGGATTATACGAAATACGGGGACGATTCCATGGTGCAGATCGCCCCGGCGGAGGGGATCGACGTGCTGATCACGGACTGGCACATGCCGGAAAGCGCGGCAGAGGGCTTCCGGGAGAAAAATGTGAAGGTGATCACGGCGCAGAAGGAATGAAGGCCCGTTCCAGAAGAAAGGGCTGAATCTCCGGATAAGTCCAGCGGCCAGGAAGGGTGGAGAAGCACTCCACCTGTTTCATTTCAAAAGCTTCGGGAAGAGGGCCAAAGGAGAAAATCTCCGCATAAAAAAGCATGCCGAAGGAAGGCGCGCCGCCGTCGCTGACTACGCCGTAGGCACAGACCGGGCGCAGAGAAAAGCTGTCAGCGCCTGTTTCCTCCCACAGTTCCCGCCTGGCGGTTTCCTCGATGCTCTCGCCGGGATCTCTGTGTCCTCCCGGGCACTCCCAGGTATCCCGGTCACGGTGCATGCAGAACACCCATTTTCCATTATGGCGGGCGGCGATCACCGCGAAGGAGAGCTGGGACTCGTCTGCCTGCTCTGGAAAAAGAATCGGAATGGAATTCGATTTCATCTGTTTTATTCCCTTTTTTTGACACATTTTGAAACGGCCTCCGGTTTGGAAGATTCCTGATCTATGGCCTTTCGTTCAGAAACATTTTTCAGGCATGGGACAGTACGGGAAAGCGCATTTTTCTCCTGAAAAAGGCTTCCGGCAGCGTGCCTTTTATAAATAACGCATCGTCGTCGTTTGTAAGAGGACGGATTTCCCATGGATTATTTCCTGGACAGCCGCCTGCGGCTTCCTCATCTGCAGGGCGGGAGGCCGGTTTGTCGCCGGAAGGATTGTGATGCTTTGCGTCTGTCGGGAAAAACGGCGTAAATCCGCACTCCAGCCGGGAAAGGCTGCCGGGGGCGTTCCGGGAGCGATCATCAGGGGCGTTTCGGAAGCGGTCACGGAAAGGCCCGGCAAGAAGCGCCGCCGCCGCTTCTTTCGGATCCACCGGACG
The DNA here is from genome assembly GCA_019120525.1 of Candidatus Eisenbergiella stercorigallinarum. Taxonomy (GTDB): domain Bacteria; phylum Bacillota; class Clostridia; order Lachnospirales; family Lachnospiraceae; genus Eisenbergiella; species Eisenbergiella stercorigallinarum. The sequence goes on from DWUW01000054.1 coordinate 5,694, forward strand.
GGGGGCGAAAATGGCGTCAAGGAGGAGGGTATCCCCTTCTTCTTCCGCGATCACCCAGGCGTCGCAAGCGGGAAGATACCAGACGTTTTCCGTTAAGAACTGGG
>DWUW01000055.1 GCA_019120525.1 Candidatus Eisenbergiella stercorigallinarum
AGCTTCCGTCACGCTGATGGGGCTTATGCTTTCCGTAACGGCGCGGAAGGTGAGCATATACTGCCGCTGCCCTCCGGAGGCTTCTCCGGCGAACAGAAGCATACCGTTTCCGCCGTTGTCCGCTCCGCCCAGGTATTCCAGGCAGGCAGGATCATACTGTATGGTCACGGTATAGATGAAATCCGGCGCGTCACACCGGACGTACAGGCCGATGGCAAACTCCTCTCCCTCCGTCGGGGCATATTCGGAGGAACCGAAAACCACAGAAGCATTCTCCGCGCGGATCGGGATCCCCGCGCAGAGCAGGATGGCCGCTGCAAGCGCAGCCCCCAGAAGCGGTATGCGGATTTGAAACAGGTTGACACGTTTTTTCATTGCTCATTGATCCTTTTGTTTGTTGGCCTGTCGGAAGCGGTCAGACGGTCTGCATGATCCGGTTCTGGCTTTTCCGGAAAACGAGATGTCCGAACAGATACATGGCCGCTGCCCACAGGAGCATCCGAAGCCACTGGGACGCTGTCGGCCAGGAGGCATAAAGCATAACGCTTCTCATACAGGCAATATAGTTGTAAACCGGATTGGCCTCAATCACGCGCCCGATCATTTCCGGGAGCTGCTCCACCGGATAAAAGATCGCGGAGCAGTACATCCAGAGACTCAGCAGGACGGTATACAGATATTTGATATCTGCGAAAAAAACATACGCGACGGCGAGCAGATAGCCGATCCCCATGGAAAACAGCGCAAGGCACAGGATCACGGCCGGCGCCGCGAGCATGGTCAGCCCCGGACGGATCCGGAATACCAGAAGCATCAGCAGGTAGGCTACGAAGGTATACAGATAATTGACCAGCGCGCTGTATACCCTTGCCACCGGGAAGATCATCATGGGAAACTTGACTCTGGTGAGCATCACCCGGTTGTCCACCATGACGGTCATCGCCGCGTTGGTCGCTCCGGTAAAGAGCTGCCAGATGGTCTGGCCGGTCAGCAGATACAGAGGATAATTTTCGATGCTCCTGCTGAACATTTTGGTGAAAATGAAGGAAAGCACCACCATGTTCAGAAGCGGATTCAGCACGCTCCAGAGGATCCCAAGGTAGGAACGGGAATATTTTCTCTTGATCTCCCTTGCCACCAGCTGCCTGACCACAAACAGATATTGCTTCAGTTCCGTATCTTTCTTCATTCCCTAAGCTGCCTTTCGTCCTTTCCTGAAACCGTTCTGCATCCTGATGCCGGACGCATATTTATAAAGAAGGGCCCCTGCCCTGTGCCAGGCATACAGTCTTCCTCCGTACAGGCGGATGCTTCCTTCGATCCAGCCGCTGTCCTTCAGCCTGCGCTTTCCCGGAAGGAGCATCAGCCTCAGCCGGAAAAGCAGGTGGTGATCCAACAGCTGACGTCCTGTCAGCCGGGCGGCCAGCGGCTGCATCCGATCCTCCGTCACATCGTCCGAAAAGGAAAAGCTTCCGTAACAGGCGCTCTCCTCCAGGGACGGCTTCGACATGAACGCCGTAAGAAGGCTTTCCAGCCGCAGCCTTCCCGCCTCTCTGCGGAGGCTGTCCCCATACGCCCCGGCCGCGGCTTCCGCATAGAGCCCGAGAAACCACAGCTGCCTGCGGACCCGTTTTTCCTGGTCGGATGAGACGGGGGCAAGCCTGGGCTTCCATCTGCCGTCCCTGTTTTCATATCCCAGCGTCATGCCGTGGGGCGCGGTAAAAACGCATTCAAAGAGGCAGTTGGAAAAATGGGCCTTTCTGCGGATCCCGCGCTCCGGTTCAAAGTAAAAGCCATGAAAGCCCGTCCTGTCCGCCGCGGCCGGAAGGCTGTAGAGCCCGAAATAATACCCTTCCGCCCTTCCCCGGTATCCGGCGCTCCCCAGAAGATGGCACAGGCTTTCCTGCATGGTTCCGATCCAGCCGCTGTCCACCAGCGCATAGGGAACCTCGTCCAGAAGCCCTTCCTGCCTGAAGTAGGCGACGGCGGAGGAAAGGCATTCCTTCGAGCGCTGCGCGGCAAGCTCCCGAAAATCCCGGCACCGGGAAAGCGGCCCCCGCAGCTTCTGGATCTCCTTCCAGGAAAGCACATCCTCCGGCTTATGCCGCGGACATACCTGCGCCGCGATCTGTTCCGCCTCCCGCAGCGTAAGTCCGGCCCTTCCCATCATTGCGGCAAAGGTCACATCCATGCCTCCCCGGCAGATCCTTTCCAGAAAGGCGTCTCCGATCAGATGCTGCTCCGGAAGCCGGAAGGCAAGGCGGGAGGCGTACAGATAGCGGCAGTCAAAGGGGAGCCCATGCATGCGGCAGAGCCTCTCTGCCAGACGGTACATCGGATATCCGTCTCTCGCGAGAAAATAAAGCCGGTACCTTCCCGCCTTTTTTGCCTCCTCAAAGATCCAGAGCAGGAAGGAAAGAAGCGCCGGCCCCAGCACGAACATGCTGACGGCCGCCTGCGTGTGAAAGCCGTCCTGTGCCGAAAAGCCGTCCCGCACAGGAAAGCCGTCCTGCCGTTTCCCAGTCTCTTCCGCGAGGGCCCGGGCGTAGGCCCGTTCAGATACTTCCAGCAGCCCTGGCGTCTGTCTCAGCAGTCTCCGGTATTGATTCAGTTTGCGTTCCTGTCGCAGGTTCAAAATGTTCAATGGATGCAGCCTCTTTCTCTACCTGTTTTCTTTTTATGTACATCAGAAGCGGCAGCGGAAGCAGCCCGGCCGCCACGGGGCGGGCGATGTACAGCCATACGGCAGGCCCCGTCAGCCCCAGATTTTTAAAATTCCTTCTCCGTATCCCGGCCTCGTCCAGCCGGTAGCGGAATTTTCTCCGTTCATAACTGGCCTTGTCTTCCCGATAGCAGAACAGACGTTCCTGCATGTTGTAGCCCTGATAGCCCTGGGCGTAAAGCCGCATGAACAGCTCATAATCCTCGCACCGCCACGTCTCACGGGAGACATAATAGCCGCCGCTCATCAGATAGACCTCTCTGCGCACCATGACGGAGGGGTGGATGAACGGGGAAAAGGGAAGGAAATCCCTGCAGGACGGCCTTTCCGGCATAACCCGCACGCCCCAGACGCCATTCTGATCGATCAGGTCCGCGTTGGTCCCCACAAAGGCGTACTGGATGTGCTGTTCCAGAAAACGGACCTGCCTTTCCAGCCGCTGCGGCCTGGAAATATCGTCCGCGTCCATGCGGGCGATGTATTTTCCCTTCGCCTGCGCGATGCAGGTATTCAGCGTGGCCGCAAGACCTCTGTTTTCCGAATGCCGGATGACCCGGATCCGTTTGTCCCTGTTTTCATAAGCTTTCAGATTCCGGGCGGCTTCCCCGTCCGATCCGTCGTCGCAGATGATCAGCTCCCAGCTCTGCAGGGTCTGCGCCAGGATGGAACGGACCGCTTCTTCCAGCTCTTCTGTGTTGTGCTGGTTGTAGACGCCCATCACTACCGTAACCAGTATGTTCGACACTTTCTTTCCCCCTGGATCATGCCCTGATATTTTTGGAGGCTCTCCGCTGTCCGCGAAAGGAGGCCTTTTTTCGTCCCGCAGCGTATTCCCGGTTGTGCAGGGCCGCTTCATAGACCTGCTTCATGACCGCCAGCGTCGCGTCTGTGCTGAACAGAAGCGACCTTTCCCGGCTGGCCTGCCCCATGTGTTCCCTCTTTCCGGGATCGTTTCTCAGAGATCGGACCGCCTCCGCGTAATCCTCCGGCCGGTTCCTTTTGCAGACGATGCCGGTTATCCCGTCCCGCATGTATTCTCTGGTGCCCCGGCAGTCGGAGGTGATGAGGGGGAGCCCCGCCGCCATGGCTTCCACGGCGGCCATGCCGAAGCCCTCCCTTTTTGAAGGGAACAGGAAACAGTCCGCCGCGGGAAGCACGTCCTCTATGTCCTTCCGATAGCCGAGAAGCCTTACCCGCTCCGTAAGCCCTTCCTGTCCGATCAGCTCCTCCAGCCTTCCCCTGCCGTCTCCTCTTCCGCAGATCCCGTAGAAAACGTTCTTTTCCGGCAGAAGGGACAGGGCTCGTATCACCGTCTCATGGTTTTTGTTCCGGTTCAGCTCTCCGGCGGAAAGGAGCAGGAAGGAATCCGACGGAAAGCCGAGCGCAGCCTTCTCTTCGGCCCGCGCGTCCGGCTTCGGAACGAACCGCCGGACATCCAGCCCCGCGCCCGGGATCTTCCAGACGCTTCCGTTCGGCCTCAGATGAAAACGCTTCCCGCGCAGATAGTCCTCTTCGTTGATGGTGATCAGAAAATCCGTCAGACGCGCCAGGACAGATTCGGCCGGATAATAAAGCAGCCAGTTTTTTATCGGAGCGCCCTTATAAAAATGAAAGCCGTGGGCAGTATACAGGATCACAGCCCCGGAGGAATACAGGCTGCCGGCAAGGCGTCCCAGCACGCCGCCCATCGGGTTATGGCAGTGGATGAGATCGAACCGTTCCCCTTCCAGCAGCCTTTTCAGCTGCAGGAAAGCCTGAAAATTCCGCCTGATCCGCGCGGGGCTTTTTTCAATGGAAAGAGGATGCGTGACGATCCCGTTTTTCCGGAAAAGCTCCCTGTCATAGTCATACACGGGATGGTCAAAATTTGTGGCGTAATGGACCTCGTATCCCAGCTTCTGCAGCAGAAAGACCTGATTCATTTCAAACTGCGGCACGAAGCCGCTGATTGTGGTGATAATCAATGCTTTTTTCATTCTTTCGTACTCACGCATCCTGTTCTTTTTCTGTAAAAAGATAACCGAGCTCACATTCCGGAAATAACCTGTCCCTGATCATAACGGCTTCGCTGTATATCCATTCCGATGATCCCTCTATTTTGGCTTTGATTGCTTCATCCCTTTCTCCCAGCAGAAATGCGAGCTCATGCGGAGTGATCCCCTTCTTTTTCATTTCACTGTTCAAATTGCTGCAATCGATCTTAATCATCTTTCCCTCTTATTCTTCATTCAAAGAACGCCTTTTCCCGAATCCGCATTTGTTGTTTCCATCGCAGCCGATTACGATGTATCGTAGCTATTGCCTATTTTATTGCGTTATATCATAATTGTCAAGTTCCATGACGATGCGTCTTTTTTCCACTGCCGACCATTATTACCAGTATTCCCAGTAAATAACATTTACAATACATAAAAAATAGGCTATATTTTTAAGAACAGGAGAATTTTACAAAATGAAAAGAAACGATATACTGAAGAAGCTGATGCTTCAGAAGAATCTCTGCACGGCAGATCTTGCAAGAATGACCGGAATTCCCTACACTACCCTGAAATCGATCTTTGACAGAGGGGTGGAGAAATCCGGCTATGGTTCGGTGTGCGCGATCTGCTCTGCCCTGGACATCACAACGGACCAGCTGGAGCTTCTGGCCCGGGAATCCGATGGGCCGGAGGCGCATGCGGCTCCTGATTCAGAGTTTTTTGAAATGATCCGGGATTTTTCTGAGGATGAGATGGCGCTTTTGAAAAATTACGCGGATTATCTGCGTTTCCTGAGAAACCGGAAATGAGATTTTATCGTTGAATAAAAAGAGAGCCCATCCGGCCCAGCCTTTTACGGCCTGCCGGACGGGCTCTTCGCGCGATATGCCAGAAGACAGGATTGAACTTTATCTCAGCACGTCCGACCGGATATATCCGGTCTGCCCCTGATAGCGTACCCGGGTCCAGCCGTCCGCCTGCTTCATGAGGATCTCCAGAGATTCCCCCGGATAACACGTTGCGATCCTGTCAGCGGTTTCACTGGCGCTGCTTCGGATATTGAGGGTATCGCTGACGGTATAGCTTCCGCTGTCCGGCACCGACGAACCGTCCTGTCCGCCGGATGGACTGCCGGAGCCCTCTGAACTTACGGAAGCTCCATCCTCCGCTTCCTGCCCGTCATCCGTCCGGGATACGCTCTCCCCCTCCTGCGTGCTCTCAGTCTCCTGCGCGCTTTCCGCTTCCGTGGCCTGCACCTCCAGGGCTTCTCCCACCGCAACTACCATATCGTTCTGATAGCTTTCCAGATAAGCGGCAAGGTCTTCGTCCTGCGCAAGCCTTGCGGCATATTCTTCGTTTACCTGCGCGTATAATTCCGCCACATCCTCCTGGGCGGCCACCTCGTTCACGTATGCCGCGGCAGCCTCGTCGCCGCTCAGATCGTGCAGGTAATAAGTGCCGTCCGCGTTCTTGCGTACATACAGAGGATCGATGCCGGGAAGCGTGGTATCGCTTCCCTGGAACTTCACCTCATAACGGGCGAAGACCACCAGGGAATCCGCGTCCATCCCGGGCTTGGTATAGCAGGAAATATCCGTATAAGCCTCAATATGGGAGCTGTTTTCCTGGATACGCAGAAGCTCCGCGTTTTCCGTATTATCCCGAAGCCCGGTGAGGGTCTGGCTGTCTCCCTCCTGCATGGCGGCATAATACCTGCCGATCAGGTCATTGACCTGTGGATAGGCGTTTTCCTGGAGCGGGTAGATCACGTCAAAGGGCTCGCCTTCCACGTTTTCCACCGTTTCCACCTGCGTCCGGACCTGTTTGGCGGACAGCGCGCTGACCAGGGCCCATACGATCAGGAGCATGCAGCAGGCGGCCAAGGCACAGACGGAAACCGCCATCACCGTTTTCCTTCGCCTTCGTACCAGACGTCTCATACGTCTGTAACAGCGGTAAAGGGGGCTCTTTTTCAGAGATTTGACATCTTTCAGGCTGATTTTTGTATCTTTTCTTTCTTTTTCCATCCGTTCTCCTGCTTTTTTATCCATTTACTGCTTCAGGATCTCCCGGTACACCCGGAGCACATTTTCCGAAAAAATCTTATCGATCTGCCGTCCGGTAAACCCTGCCTCCGCCAGCGCGTCGGCAAGGTCCGGCAGAAAAGAGGCGTCGGGAAGCGCCTCATTCGTCGGGATCCCGTCAAAATCACTTCCAAGCCCAAGACAGTCCTCTCCCCCCACATCCACGATATGCCGCGCATGGGCTGCGACGGCCGCAAGGCTTGCTTGCGCTTCTGAACCTGCCTTTTTGGCCTCCAGGAAGGAGGGGCAGAAATTCAGCCCCGTAACGCCGCCCTTTTCCGCCAGGGCACGGATCATCTCATCGTTTAGATTGCGCACATGAGGGCAGACGGCCCTCGCGTTGGAATGGCTCGCCACAAAAGGCTTCGCTGCTGTCCTCGCCACATCCCAGAAGCCTGCGTCGGAAAGATGGGAAACATCCACGATCATCCCCAGCCGTTCCATTTCGGAAAGAAAGGCGAAGCCCGTTTCCGTCAGGCCGTGCTCCCGGTCCGGCACGGTAAAATCCGGCGCTTCTTCGGAGCCCTTCGGGGGCATCTTCACGTTCGGCCATCCCAGCTCGTTGGGATAATTCCAGGTGAGCGTCAGCATCCGCACGCCAAGGCGGTAAAGGTGCCTGAGCTTTCCCGTGCTGCCCTTACAAACCGCGCCCTCCTCCACCGTCAGCATGGCGGAAAGCTTTCCCTCCGCCCGGTTCTTTTCCAGATCCGCCCAGGTCAGGATGGGCCGGATCAGCTCCCTGTTCCGTTCCAGCTCTTCATAATACAGGTCCGCAAGCGCAGCGCACTCCCGGAAGGGATCCTCACAGTCGGCAAGGGGAACGAAAAGGGCGAAATTCTGAAGGAGATACCCACCCTTTTTCAGCTTTTCCAGGTCGATATGCAGCCGGTTATGCAGAAGGCCCGCGGCGTCCTTCGTTCCGGAAGCGTCCGTCCCGCTTCTTTTCAGGGAAAGGAGCGCGGATATAGTATCGCAGTGCATGTCAGCGACAGGCCTCATTGATTTTCCTCCTCCTTTTCAGCGCTGCTGCCGGAGCAGGCGCTCTCCGACGCATCGGTGTCCGATGCAATCCCGCCCGCAGCGCTCTCCTTTCCGGCGTCGTCCGCCGCTTCCGGGCAGAACGCGGCTCCGTCCGGCCCCGTCAGGAAGGCGCGCACTCCCCGGGAGGCCATGTACCTGGAGCCGAGCACGATCCCGATCCCCGCAAGCAGGGTGAAGACCGCGATAAACTGGGAGGTTGACAGCTCTCCCACGCTGCCCCGCGCCATGTCGCCCCGGAAATATTCCAGAATGAACCGGCCGATGCTGTAAAAGATCAGATAGAAGCCTCCCACCTGCCCTTCCGCCTTCTTGCGTTTCGCGATAAACAGAAGCACGAAGAAATGAAGGAAATCCAGGCCGCTGGAGATCAGCTGGGTCGGGATCAGGGAAACGCCGTTGGGCGCGTAGGCCGAGTCCGTAAAGGTGATCCCGATGGGGCTGTCCGTGGGAAGGCCGTAGCAGCAGCCCGCCAGGAAGCAGCCGATCCGTCCGAAGCCCTGCGCCAGCGCCACGGAGGGCAGCGCAAGATCGAAGTAGGAAAGGAAATTGATCTTCTTATGCCGGCAGAACAGGAAGCCTCCCAGCACGCCGCCGATCAGCCCGCCGTACACCACCCAGCCGTTTGCCAGGGAATGCAGCAGAAAAAAGGGATCCGCAAGGATCTGATCCAGCGTGGTCAGGCAGAACAGCAGCTTGGAGCCAAGTCCTCCGAAGATCAGGCACCAGATCACCAGGGAAAACACCTGGTCCGGGTCCAGCTTCAGTTTTTTCGCCCGGTATTCCGCCGTCAGATAGGCGGCGATCACACCGATGCCGATCATCAGCCCGTAGCCGTGAATGGTCACAGGCCCTATGGTAAGCAGGTCATTTTTCATAAAATTAAATCTCCTCATCCGGTGTTCCGGTCATTATAGCACGCCCGTCACGGCAAGGCAAGATAGATCACCGCCGCGCAAAGCATGATCTGGATGATGGCAAAGCGGAACACGGTCTGCGTGTTGGACCATTCCCATACCTTCCTCGCCTGGTCATGCAGCGGGGTGCGCACCTTCGTCAGGATCCGGATCTTCAGGAAACGCAGAAGGGATACCTTCACAAGCCCGAGCCCGCCGTCCAGGATCAGCACCAGCGCCACCGGAATATACAGAAAAGGGCTTCCCGTCTTCAGGACGGCGATGCTGATGAAAAGGCCCATGGCGCGGGAGCCCGCGTCTCCCATCATCAGGCGGCTCGGCGTGGCGTTGTACCACAGATAGCCCAGGATGCAGACGGCAAACAGCAGGATCAGATAGGGGAAGCTGTCATCCCCGCTTTCCGAAGCCAGCATATCCACCAGGAATATCGTCATCAGCGTGATGATCGTCAGGGTCCCGGACAGCCCGTCCACCCCGTCGGAGCAGTTGGTCACGTTAATGGATACCCATACCAGGACCACCGCGAGCACGGCGAACAGGGCCGGCGGAAGCACGACGGTCTTTCCCGTGAGAAGAAAGGCGACCTCGCTGGAATTGAAATTCAGGAAGGTCACGGCAGTCATCACGGCGATGACCAGATCGAGAAGGCCTTTTTTATATTCGCCCCAGGGCGTTTTCGCGCAGTCGTCCAGAAAGCCCGTGAGCATGGCGGCCCCTACCAGGATCAGATAGATGACCGTCTCCCGCCCGGTCCTTGCGAACAGAAGCGCCGCCGCGATAAATACGAGCACGAACAGGAAGCCCGCTCCCCTGGGCTTGCCCGCCGATTTTTTCCCGTCCACGGCAAAATCCCGCCCGTGGTCCTTTGGCAGGAAATCCATTCCCTTATACATCGTCAGGCAGGTGGCCGCAAACGCGAACAAAATGCCAAGAAAGGCCACCGCCCTGCCGCCGGCTTCCCCGGCAAGATAATTGATCATATCGTATCTCCAATCCTTCCCGTTTTTTTTCTGTCAGTTTCTGACCTCATCTATTCTATCATTAACCTTCCCAAAAAGGAATGACCTAATAAAAAAATATCATCTGACCATTTTCCCCTTTTCAAAAATGACAAAAAAGGCTACAATAAGGACAGATATGAGGAGGTATGCACGACATGAAAATCGACATGCACTGCCATGTGAAAGAAGGCTCCATAGACAGCCGGGTGCCTATGGAGGAGTATATACAGCTGCTGCAGGCAAAGGGCTTCGGAGGGATGGTCGTTACCGACCATGATACCTACAACGGTTACCGCTATTGGAAAAAGAACCTGAAGGGGAAAAAATATACGGATTTCAAGGTGTTCAAGGGGATCGAATACGACACCAGCGGCGGCGGCCACATTCTCGTCATCGTTCCGGAGACGATCAAGCTGCGCATCCTGGAGCTGCGCGGCCTGCCGCTAAACATCCTGATCTCCATCGTCCATTCCTACGGCGGCGTGCTCGGCCCCGCCCATCCCTGCGGGGAAAAATACATGAGCTTCCGGAACACGCGCGCTTACAGGCGGGATCCCAAGATTGTGGAGCTGTTTGACTTCGTGGAGATCTTCAACGCCTGCGAGGCGGAGGAATCCAACGGCACGGCCTGCCGGCTCGCCGCGAAATACCATAAGCCCGGCGTGGGCGGAAGCGACTCCCACAAGACGGACTGCGTGGGTCTCGCCTATACGGAGGTCCCGGATACCGTGGAAACGGAAACGGACCTGATCAACTGCATCCGCGCGGGAGAGGTGATCGGCTGCGGCGGCACGCTGTACCACCGTACCGCCAAGGAAAAGATGGGCAAGATCAGCACCGTCCTTGTCTATTCCTTCTGGTTTTACAACAAGTTTTCCAACCTCATCCGGACAAGCAAGCGGAATCAGAAGCTCCGTACGGAATACGCGGAACGGGAATCCCAGATCTGACTGCGGATTCCGGCCTGAAAAGATGTCTCTTTTCAGGCCTTTTTTCTGCGGCCTTTTCCGACGGCAAAAAGTCCCTGGGGCAGTCCGAAGATACATACGATGCCAAGCACGATGGCGGCCACCGCCTTTACGGCGGCAAAACCGGCGTCCGCCGCTTCCGTAAGCTGATCCGTCACCATATAGTAGGCGGCCCAGTAGATACCCGCACCCGGCACCAGGGGAATGATCCCGGAGATCAAAAACAACGTGACAGGGCATTTCTCGCGTACTGCAAAAAAACGGGAAAGCAGCATTACCAGCACCGCCGCGAAAAAGGTCGCCGCCGCCGCAGACAGCCGGCCTTCCAGAAGGCTGTACAGAAGCCAGCCCGCGCCGCCAATCATGCCGCAGCAGGGATAAAACTGCCTGGGTACGCCAAACAGCAGGGCAAAGGCCACAGTCCCTCCCGCCGCGGCAAGGGTGGAAACCAGCGTCTGCGCTGTGGCTGACGCCGCCCCTTCAGCCAAAAACGGGAAAAAAGAAACAGGATTCATAACAGCCTCCCTCCTGTCAGGCCATGATAACCAGTGATCACAAGGCCCACGCCCGCGGCGATGCAGACGAAGACCAGAATGGCGTCCAGCAGCCGCACCGATCCGGCGATATAATCCCCGTCGGCAATATCCCGCACTCCATTGGTAAACGGGATACCCGGAATCAGCGGCATGATCGAGCCGATGATCATATAATTCATGCTTTCCCCCAGCCCGGCCCGGCACAGGAGCATACAGAGAATGGTAACAAGCGCGCCCCCGCCGATATTTCCGATGATCTTGGACAGGTGCGGCGTAAACAGCTTCAGCACATATATATAAAGAAGGAAGCCGGTCAGGAAAGCTCCCATGCAGTCTGGCATGCTCCCGCCGAACATGCAGCAGAAGCACCCGCTTCCCACTGCGGAGGCCATAAGCTTGACCAGGACGGATTTTTCCGGCATCTCCTCGATTTCCTGCAGCCGAAGCCTGACCTCTTTAGGATCCAGGTCCTTCTCTTCGATCTCCCTGGAAAGCTGGTTGACTGCCGCAACCCGGTCAAGCCTGGCCCCGCTGACCGGAATATGCTGTACTTTGGCGTAAAAAGGCTCGTTCCCGCTGCCGGCCGTCAGGAAGATCCCGTTGCTGAGCACGAAGGCTTTCTCTGACTCCACACCATAGTGGCTGCACATCCGGGCGACGGTTTCCTCCACACGGAAGATCTCCGCCCCATTTTTCAGAAGAATACTGCCTGCCTGCATGGCGCAGTCCAGCACCAGCCTTCTCTCCTGCGCGTTGGAAATCCTGTCCTGCCTGTCCATTCCCTCGTTCCCCATCTTCTCCTGCCATCCTCATTCTTCTTCGGCGTTCACCCAGGCGTCCAGCATGGCCCTGACGGACCGGGACATTTCCACGCTGAAGGCGCTGTTATATTTTCTCTCACAAAAAGCGCGCACATGCGCCTCATAGTCCCGCGTCCAGCCGTCCCGCTCCTGAAGCATCTGCGGCATGCGGTCGGATTTTTCCATATCATACCCGTTTTCGTGAACCAGATCTGATACAGAGAAGCGGGGCGTCTGGACGCGCTCCTTCTGCTGCTTCGTGGGATATCCGCCCACCAGCATGGCCACAGGGGCCACGTAATCCGGAAGGGAAAGAAGCCGTCTATGCTCCTCATAATTTTCCAGGATATCCCCGATATAACAGGTTCCAAGCCCCAGCGCGTCCGCGGCGGTGGCCGCCGTCTGGGCGGCGATCACCGCGTCCACGGCCGCCAGCATGAAATCCCCGTAGGACGGATGGCGGACCTCTTCTGTAGCCCCGCAAAACGCCCGGTACCATCTTCTGTAATCCGCGCAGTAGACAAGCACCAGCGGGGCGTCCGCGATAAAGGGCTGATTGTCGCAGGT
>DWUW01000056.1 GCA_019120525.1 Candidatus Eisenbergiella stercorigallinarum
TCCGGGAACGGATGGGGATCAGCCTGACCTGGCTGCTTACCGGCCGTCAGGCCAACGGGATTCATGAGGAGATCCTGCGCCAGTATCCGGGAGAAAACGCGGAACGGCTGGAGCGCCTGTTCCGGAACCTGGTCAGGCTGTATCAGTAAGGACGGACGCGGCGCTTCCCTAAGGAGCGCCGCGTCCGGTTGGTTCTGCCCCGGAAAGGAACGCTTGCGCGCCCGCCGGGGATGTCAGGTTCAGAGGGACCTTTTGTCAAATTTCTCTTCGCAGTATTTGCAGCGGTATACTTCCTTTTTCTCATCCGCAAGCACGAAGATATGCGGAAGCCCCTGCTCGATGGAAGTGATGCAGCGGGGATTTTTGCAGTGGATGACGTTGCGGATCTCCTTTGGAAGGGTCAGCTCCTTTTTGGTTACGATCTCCCCGTTCTTGATGACGTTCACCGTGATGTTGTGGTCGATGACGGCAAGCACATCCAGGTCCAGGGTATTGATGTCGCATTCCACCTTCAGGATATCTTTTTTGCCCATTTTGTTGCTCCGGGCGTTTTTGATGATCGCCACGGGGCAGTCCAGCTTGTCCAGCTGCAGATGATGATAGATGGACATGCTTTTTCCGGCCTTGATATGATCGAGCACGAAGCCTTCTTCGATTTTTCCCACATTTAACATGATATACTCCAATCCGCCGCGTCAGCGGCATTGTGATCTTTTTACTGTTTCCGGTCCGCAAGCCCGAGCAGGGTGAGGATCAGGGCCATACGGACATACACGCCGTACTGGGCCTGTTTGAAATAAACGGCGCGGGGATCGTCGTCCACGTCCACGGAGATTTCGTTTACCCTGGGAAGGGGATGCAGCACCAGCATGTCCGCGGGAGCCAGGCTGAGCTTTGCCTTGTCCAGGATGTAGAAATCCTTCAGGCGGACGTAATCCTCTTCATTAAAGAAGCGTTCCCGCTGCACTCTGGTCATGTACAGAAGATCCAGCTGCGGGAGGCTCTCCTCCAGACGGATGACCTCTTCGTAGGGGATGCCTTTTTCCTTCAGCATCTCGATAACGTAATCCGGAACCCGCAGCTCTTCCGGAGATATGAAGATGAAGCGGATGTTATCGTAGCGGGAGAGCGCGTTGATGAGGGAATGGACGGTACGGCCGAATTTCAGGTCTCCGCACAGGCCCACGGTCAGGCTGGACAGCCTTCCCTTCAGGCTGCGGATGGTCATCAGGTCCGTCAGGGTCTGGGTGGGATGCTGGTGGCCGCCGTCGCCCGCGTTGATGACGGGGATGCGGGAAAAGGAAGCGGCGACCATGGGCGCGCCCTCCTTGGGATGGCGCATGGCGCAGATATCCGCGTAGCAGGAAATGATGCGGATGGTGTCCGCGACGCTTTCTCCCTTGGAAGCGGAGGAGGAAGCGGCGTCGGAGAAGCCGAGCACGCTTCCGCCCAGGTTCAGCATGGCTGCCTCGAAGCTGAGCCGCGTGCGGGTGCTGGGCTCATAGAAGCAGGTGGCAAGCTTTTTCCCGGCGCAGGCGTGGGCGTAGGCGTCCGGATGGGCTTCGATATCGGAAGCCAGGCCAAAGAGCCGGTCCAGCTCCTCTACGGAAAAATCAAGGGGGTTCATCAGATGTCTCATATGATATGCATGTCTCCTTTCCAAAAGAAAATCGAAGAGAAAGATCATCCCTTCGATTTCAGTGTGCAGATATCCAGTTGCGGCAGTATGCCTTTTTCTTCATGTCTGTGTCTCCCAGCGTGTTTCCCATTTGCTTTTCGAGCCATTATAGCACAGGAGAGGGGAGGGCGCAAGAAAAAATGAGAAAACCTTTGCAAAAGGAAAGGAGATAGATTATAATCTACACGAATCAGAAATGCCGTCCGGAAAAAGGCGGGTGAAAAGCGCCGGGGAAACGGGCGGGTAGCATCGGGGAAACGGGCGCGAAGGCCTGCGGGAGGGCGCGGATCCTGGATAAAGGAGGGCTTCAGGATGGACGAAAGACAAAACGGAGAGATTACGTTCCGGGAAAGAAAACGATGGGTACTGTTCGCACTGCCCTTTACCTTTACGGTTTATACGGTGGGAGAGGATCTCATAACCGTATCGGAGGGGTTCCTGAACAAAAAGGAAAACGACTGTTATATGTATAAGGTTCAGGACGTGGAGCTGCTGGAGTCCCTGCCGCAGCGCCTGTTCGGGCTGGGTAGCGTGCGCTGCTATACGGGCGACACCACGAGCCCTACGCTCCTTGTCCAGAACGTGAAGAACGCGAGGGCGATCAAGAATTTTATCCTGGAGGCGTCAGAAAAGGCGCGCAGGCGCAGAAGGACCATGAATATGCTGGATATCGGCGCGGAGGAAGAGGCAGACGATGGAACTTGATATGACAAAGGGCAGCCCCTTTCGGCTGATCGTAAAATTTATGATCCCGATCATTCTGGGGAATCTGTTCCAGCAGCTTTACAATCTGGCGGACACGGTGATCGTGGGCCGTTTCGTGGGCGTACAGGCGCTGGCCGCGGTGGGAGCCACGGGGACGATCTCCTTCCTGCTTCTGGGCTTCCTGCAGGGGCTGACGACAGGCTTTACGGTGCAGACCGCGCAGCGGTTCGGGGCGGGAGATATGGAGGGCGTGAAGAAGAGCGTGGGAAACGCCGCCCTGCTTTCCATCGTGGTTACCGTGGTGATGACGGCGTTCAGCGTGCTGATCATGGACTGGCTGCTTCGGCTGATGCGGACGCCGGAGGATATCATGCAGATGTCCAAAACCTATATCCTGATCATCTGCTGGGGCATGTGCTGTTCGGTGCTTTATAACCTGCTTTCCAGCATCCTGCGGGCGGTGGGCAACAGTAAGGTGCCGCTGTATTTCCTGATCCTTTCCGCGGCGATCAATGTGGCGGGCGATCTGGTGCTGATCATCAATTTCCATATGGGCGTGGCGGGC
>DWUW01000057.1 GCA_019120525.1 Candidatus Eisenbergiella stercorigallinarum
TCTTCAGATAGTCCATCTTTTGACGTTCGCTCTGAAAGCTCACAATCTGCGGAAGCCCGCCATAAGTCATATAATCGTTCCAGGCATCCTCATAGTCCCCTTTACAGGCGGAATAGAACTCCGCAAAGGAAAGCGGATATATTCTGATTTCATCCCCTCTGCCGCGAAACTCGGTCACAATGTCACTGGAAAGAAATCTGGAATTACTTCCGGTTACATATACATCGATATTGTTCATCCGAAGCAGACTGTTCAGCACTTCCTCAAACCGCGGCATAAACTGTACTTCGTCCAGGAGCAGATAATATTTCTCATCATCTTTCATAATATCCTTAATGTACCGATAACATGCCATGGGATCTCTCAGCTCTTCATTTTCAATACCATCCAACACGATTTCAATAATATGACCTGCGTCCACTCCATTATTCAGAAGATATCATTTAAAAATAGTGAAAAGCAAAAAAGACTTTCCACATCTGCGGATACCGGTAATCACCTTGACCATCCCGTTATCTCTTCGCTCAATCAACTGATTCAGATAAATATTTCTTTCAATTTCCATTCTGTCGCTCCCTTTTTTTATGTATATACACAATTTTTAGTATCAAAGAAAAAAGCCGCAGCAGCTGCTCACTTTGGAGCAACGGCCGCAGCCTCCTTTCGTTATCGGTCAGAGCCTTTCACTGTTCCATCTGTCTTCCCAGAAAGCCTGCGGCAGACAGGACCAGCTTCTGCTCCACCTCGCCCATCTTTTCCTTCGCGTCGTTGTTCAGAAGCACCGCCGCTCCGATCACGTCGCCCTCGCAGATAATCGGGCAGATCGCTTCATTGACATATTCCGCTTCCCCCTCTCCCTCGCCGAGCACCGGGATAAAATTTCGATCTCCCTTTGCCGCCAGAATGCTCTCCCTTCTCTCAATAGCCTCCTCCAGCTGGCTGCTGATGCTTTTTCCCAGAAACGCCTTACAGCCGCCCGCAGCCGCAATGAACTGATCCCGGTCCGCGATCAGCGTCATCTGCCCGGACACCTGAGCCAGGCTCTCCGCGTACTGTCTGGCAAAGGTGCTCATTTCCCCGATGGGCGAATATTTTTTCAGGATGATCTCTCCCTCCCTGTCGGTAAAGATCTCCAGCGGGTCGCTCTCCCGGATGCGCAGGGTCCTGCGGATCTCCTTTGGGATTACAATTCGCCCAAGATCGTCTATTCTACGTACGATTCCCGTTGCTTTCATATAAAAAATTCCTCCGTCTACTGTACTTTCCAAGTCTGGAAATAGTATCTGTAAACGGAGGAATTTTATACCTGAATCATTCGGATAGTAAGACGGATTTTCTGACTTCGGAAATGAAATAATGGAAGCTGCTCATTCTGCCACCCACATATAGCTTCCGGACGGTACGCCGGAAATTTTCAGATACCCGCCGTCGCGGACGCCTCCGGCTTCGCGTTTTTCTTCTCCTTCCATAGAAAAGCAGCTCCACCCTTCCGGACAGGGGATCCAGACATCCGCTCTCGATCCCACCGGAATCTCCGCCCGCATCTGAAGCTCATTTTCTGTCCTGATACAGCTCAGCCGGACAAAACCATGCACAGTAAAAATTGACCCCCTGATCCGTCTCATCCCTTCCTGCATCCAGGGACGGATACGGAAGGTGCCATAGCCCGGCGTGACCGGCGCGATCCCCAGCATATATCTGCACAGCCATTCCTTGACATGTCCCATCATGGCGTGGTTCCTGGAACGTCCAAAACCATTCCAGAGTTCCGTATAATTCCAGTATTCCGGCAGGGTCGTCAGCCCATGGTCCACATGGTGGCGGTAGCTCGGCTCCGTCGGGTTCATCACCATCCGGTAAACCGTGCCGTTTTCCCCGTTCTCAGCCAGCGCGCAGAATACCTGCTTTAATCCAACTTCGCCGGAGGTCAGATGATCTCCTTTTGCCGCGACAGCCTGGAGAAGGCCGCACAACGCGTTCCGCTTCTCTTCCGGACGCACGATCCCGGAAAACAGGACACAGCCGAAGCTCGCCTGACTGCCGTTCCCATAGACGCCGCTCCTTTCGCAGAAGCACTCCGGATCCGCGTAAAACCCGTTTCTGATGCACTCCGCGAGGGCGCTGTATCGCTTTGCATCCTCCGGCCGCTCCAGGATCTCCGCGATATGGACCATGGTTTTTACGATCAGGAAAAAGGCGCAGGTTGCCACCAGGGTTGTGGGCGTATTTTCATTCAGCTGCCCCCACTCTCCCATATGCGCATAGTTTTTCAGCACCCCGTCTGTAGATTCCCTCTCCAGATGAGCGGCATATCCCTTCATCATGGCGTAGTTATCCTCAAGGATCCGCCTGTCTCCGTATTCCAGATAATAGTACCAGGGTGTCATCACGCAGGCGCCGCCCCAGTTGGGGTCTTTATACAGTCCCCCGATCCGGAAATATTCCGGCGCTATGCCGGGCACAAAGCCTTCCTCTTCGGTTTCTTTTTCCTCCAGCCGTGAAAAATCCGCGCCGGGATACTTCCGGGAAAAGCCTTCTTCCTCTCTGCGGATGCCCTTTTCGGCCCCGCCGCCCTTTTTCACTTGAGCGTCCCGCATATCCGCCATGATCTTCGGGATCCAGGCACGGATATCATAGCCTGCCGCCATAGAGGAAAACATGAGCTGCGTGGTCTCCAGCCAGCCCAGCTTCTCGATCTGCGGACAATCTGTAAAGCTGAACATCATATTGCTTTCAATGGAACGGTCCGTGATCTGGTTGATGCGGTTGATGATTTCATCGTCCGTCTCAAAGTCAGACACCTTCTCATTCATCATGCGTACCGCGCAGCCCTCGAAGTTCTCCACAGAAGGAGTTCCGGGGAAGCCCTCCACCTCCACATACTGAAACCCGTGGTAACAGAAGCGGGGATGCCATTCCTCCCGTCCTGTTCCCGCACAGACATAGCTGTCCATGACGCGGCACTGGTAGAGGGTATCGCAGCTCTGGGTACAGGACGCCTGGTCCACGCCGCTCCCATCAGGCTTTGGCACTTCGGCAGGATACATCCGGATCCGTGTTCCAGCATACTTTTCCGTACCGGTCAGCTTCAGGCGTACAAACCCTGCGCTGTTCTTTCCCATATCCACAAGCCAGTTTCCGTTCGGAAGCCGGACGACGCTTTCCGCCGTCCAGCTCTCCCAGATACGGACGGGAGGAAATTCTTTGGCGGAAAGCTTTCCCTTCGGCGGCTCCATCACGGCCGCCTGCCGCCATCCGGAAAGATCCGTTCCCGGCATATCCCATCCTGCAAGCTCCCGCGCCCTTACCGCGTCGTAATCCTCTCCCCCATACCAGTTCTGAAAGGTCACGGCACTCTCCGCGATTTTCCAGGAAGCGTCACTCACCGCAGCCGTTTCCACTCTTCCGTCCGCGAAGGTCAGCTCCGCCTGTGCCAGCAGCTTCACATCCCCGCAGATCCCGCCCCGCAGATAAACCGTATCGTCCTTCTGATATCTGTGCTTTTCTGACAGCGTTCCGTCTCCAAGCTTCATCACGGGAGCCACCGCATAATTGGCATACTGTCCGTTTCCCAGGATCACGCCCAGCGCGTTCTCCCCCTCTGAAAGAAACGGAAGAATATCGTAGACCGCATAGTATACCCGTTTTTCATATTCGCTCTCCCCCGGCTCAAACAGAGCGTCCGTCACCGCCTTCCCGTTCACGGATGCAGTAAAGATCCCAAGACCGCTGATATACAGTCTGGCTTTTTTTACGTCTTTTATTTTACTTACCCGAAACCGCTTCACCAGAGCAGGAGCGGAGGACTTGTCCCCTGAAAAATCATCTCCTCTGCCGATCCATTTTCCCTTCCAGTCCGACGGGTCCAGAAGCCCCATTTCAAAACGCGCTGTTTCGCTCCAGTCCGACGCCTCATCCCGGCAGTCCCAGACGCGCACCTTCCAGTATACCTCTTTTCTGGAAGCAAGCGCTGTCCCGGCATAGATCACCGCATAATTTCTTCCTTCCTCCACCTTTCCGCTGTCCCACAGGTCCGCCTTTCCCTCAAAAAGCAGTTCCGGGCAGGACGCAGCCAGAATCCGGTATGCCCGCTGCCCGTCCCCCTTCCTCTGCGAATGAAGCTGCCAGGACAGACCGGGCCGCGTACATTCCAGGCCGAGCGGATCTTTCCTATTCTGAGCAGTAAGATCTGTGATCTTCATTCTTCCATATCCCCCTTTTTATAAAAACATCGCAAACACCACCGTCACGATCCCGCAGATGCCGATGGCAAGCCCGCTCATGGCCCCTTCCGTCTCTCCGATCTCGATGGCCTTGGAGGTGCCCACCGCATGGCTGCAGGCGCCGATGGCAAGGCCCGCCGTCATGGCGTCCTTCACCCGGAAGATCCGGATCAGGAAGGGCGCGAGAATGCTTCCCATGATCCCGGTCAGGATGACCGCCGCCACCGTGATGGAGGAAATGCCTCCATGGCTTTCCGCGATCCCCACCGCGATGGGCGTGGTCACCGATTTGGGAAGCAGAGAATACGTCATCGCCTCGTCCAGCCCGAACAGGCGGCAGAGAAGGAACACGCTTCCCATGGAGGTGAGAGAACCTGCCACGCAGCCCGCCAGGATCGGCAGCCAGTTCCTCTTCAGAAGCTCCACCCGCGTATAAACCGATACCGCCAGGCAGCTGGTGGCAGGTGCCAGGAACATGTTGATGATGCTCCCGCCCTCATTGTAGCTCTCATAAGGGATCTTAAACAGTAAGAGCACGCCCGATACCAGAACGATGGCGATGATCAGGGGATTGCAGATCACAAGCCCCGTCTTTTTCTGGATCCAAACGCCGATGGAAAACGCCGCAACGCTGAGGGCGATCCCGAAAAACGGCGAGCTGACCAGCTCAGACAAAACCTGTTCAGACATATTCCCGCCTCCCTTCCGTTTTCTTTTCCGGCTTTTGCTTTCCCGGCTTCCTGTTCATCAGAAGCAGCACGCCCCGGACCGTCCACGCGGTTACCGCAAAGGTGAGGATCGTGGTGAGAAAACAGATCAGAAGAAGCTTTCCCACGTTCCCAGCCAGCACGTCAAAATAGTTGATGATGCTCACGCCCGCCGGAATGAAGAAAAAGGCCATATTGGAAAGCAGGAAATCTGACTTTTCCCGGATGTGCTCCACCTTCAGCACCCGCAGGGCAAGCAGGACGAATAACAGGATCATTCCGATCACGCTTGCCGGAAAGGAAAAGGGCAGAAGGGCTTCCACGATCTCGCTCACCCAGCACAGCGTGAAGATGATCCCGATCTGACAGATGATTTTCATACACTCTCCTCCATCTTCAGAAGCTTTTCCATATCGGAAAGCAGCTCCTCCGTCAGTTCCAGAAGCTTCTGCGCGTCCTTTTCCGCCAGCTCCTCCTTCTTATAGCGCAGGAGAAAATAGGGCGTCCCCTTTGCCGAAAAGCTCAAAGCGGAGCCGTACAGGCGCAGAAGGCCGGGAATGTTTTCCACACGTAAAAGCGCGTCCGGGCGGAGCTGAAGCTTCAGCGCGCCCTCCAGTTTCTTTCCTTCGTCCCGGCTCTTCACTTCGGTAATATAAAGGGAGTGCGCCTTCACCCGGATCAGGGCGATCCGCAGCAGATTTTCCACGCAGACGGGCACCTGGCCAAACCGGTCGAGAAGCTCCTCCTTCATGTCCTCGCTCTCCGCCGGGGTTTCCACGCCCGCGATCCGTTTGTAGATATCCAGCTTCTGCTGCTCGTTGACGATATAGGCGGGCGGAATATAGGCGTCCACCTCCAGCTCCACGGTGGTGGCAAAGTCCGCCATGCGGGTCTCGCCCTTCAGGGTTTTCACCGCGTCGTTTAACATCTTGCAGTAAAGGTCGTACCCCACCGCCTCCATGTGTCCGGACTGCCTTTTTCCGAGCAGGTTGCCCGCGCCGCGGATCTCCAGATCCCGCATGGCGATCTTGAATCCGCTTCCCAGCTCGGTAAATTCCCGGATGGCGGACAGGCGTTTTTCCGCGATCTCCTTTAACATCTTATCCCGCTTATACATCAGGAAGGCATAGGCGGTGCGGCCGGAACGGCCCACCCGGCCCCGGAGCTGATAGAGCTGGGAAAGGCCCAGCTGATCCGAATCGTGGATGATCATGGTGTTCACGTTGGAAATGTCCAGCCCCGTCTCGATGATGGTGGTGGAAACCAGCACGTCGATCTCCCCGTTGATGAAATCGTACATGATCCGTTCCAGCTCATGCTCCTTCATCTGCCCGTGGGCAAAGGCCACGTTCGCCTCCGGCACCAGCTTCTGAATCGCCGCCGCCATGTCCGCGATGGTGTTCACCCGGTTATAGACATAATACACCTGCCCGTCTCTGGCAAGCTCCCGGACGATGGCCTCCCGCACCATTTCCTCGTTATACTCGCACACAAAGGTCTGGATGGGCTGGCGGTCCCCCGGCGCTTCCTCCAGCACGCTCATGTCCCGGATGCCGATCAGCGACATGTGCAGGGTGCGGGGGATGGGCGTGGCGGTCAGCGTCAGCACGTCCACGTCCTCCTTCAGCTTCTTGATCTTTTCCTTGTGCGTCACGCCGAAGCGCTGCTCCTCGTCGATGATCAGCAGTCCCAGATCCTTAAACTGAATGTCGGAGGACAAAATGCGGTGGGTGCCGATCAGGATATCCACCTGTCCCTTGCGCAGGTCCGTCACCGTTTTTTTCTGCTCCGCAGGCGTCCTGAAACGGCTCATCAGATCGATGCGCACGGGAAAATCCTTCATCCTCTGCTGGAAGGTGTTATAGTGCTGCTGGGCCAGAATGGTGGTGGGCACCAGAAAAGCCACCTGCTTGCCGTCCTGCACCGCCTTGAAGGCCGCCCGGATGGCGATCTCGGTTTTTCCGTAGCCCACGTCCCCGCAGATCAGGCGGTCCATGATTTTTGTGCTTTCCATGTCCTCCTTGGTGGCGGCGATGGCGGAAAGCTGGTCCTCCGTTTCCTCAAAGGGAAACATTTCCTCAAATTCCCTCTGCCAGACCGTGTCCTGGCCGAAGGCAAAGCCCTCCTTCTGCTGTCTTGCCGCATACAGCTCCACCAGGTCCTTCGCCACCTCGTCCACAGCGCTGCGCACCCTGGACTTGGTGCGGGTCCATTCCTGGGTGCCCAGCTTGTTCAGCTTAGGCGTCTTCGCGGCGTCCGCGGAGGCATACTTCTGGATCACGTCCAGGCCGGTGGCGAGCACATACAGATTCCCGCCGTCCCGGTAGGAAATCTTGATATAGTCCTTGACGGTGCCGTTCATCTCCACCTTTTCAATGCCCTGATAGATCCCCAGCCCGTGGGTTTCATGCACCACATAGTCTCCCACCTTCAGCTCGGCAAAATCCTGGATCTTCTGCCCCTCGAACTGCCTGCGGCGCTTCTTTTTTTTCTTCTGCGCCCCGAAAATGTCGCTCTCCGTGATGACCACGAATTTTAACAGGGGATATTCAAAGCCCCGGCTCACATGGCCGTAAAACAGCTCCACCTCCCCCGGCTGCACCAGCCGGTCCCCGTCCTCGCTGTAAAAGCTGGAAAGCCCCTCCGCCTGCAGATCCTCCGCGAGCCGCTTCGCCCGGGTCCGGGAGGGGGATAAAAGCAGCACCCGGCTGCCGTTTTTCTTATACCGCTTCAGGTCCGCCGTCAGCGCCTCAAAGCTGTTGTTGTAGGGCGACATGCTTTTTACGTTCATGTCGAACCGCTTCAGAGGCGTGACCAGGCTGTTCCTCGTATCCATCGCGGAAAGCAGCACCGTGCGCAGGCCGTTCAGAAAGGAAGCCGTCTGCTCGCAGCCGTACAGAAGGTCCGCCTGCCCCGGCAGGATATAGCCCTTCTCCAGCCGGTGGCTCATGCTCTCCCGGAACTCCAGCTCCACCGCCTCTCCCTGCTCCTTCAGCCTCCCCGGCTCGTCCAGAAACACGCAGGTATACCGCTCCGGGAAAAAACGCAGGAAGGAAACCGTATCCTCATAAAAATAGCGGATATAGCTCTCCAGATTCGCCGCTGCGGATAGCTCCCGCACCTGCTCGGAAAGCTCCTTTATCTGTCCGGTGATCCGGGCCGCCTCCTCGGTGTGAAAGCCCTCCCGCAGCTTTGCCGCAAACTCCTTCGCCTCCGTCTCGATCCGTTTTAACCCGTCCAGCTTCTGCCGCCTGTCTAACACCATCTCCGTCGCCGGATAGATATCGATCATGGACAGCTTCTCCACGCTCCGCTGGCTTCCCAGATCGAAGGAACGGATGGAATCCACCTCCTCGCCCCACAGCTCGATGCGGTAAGGATTTTCCTCCGTCAGGTCGAAGATGTCAACGATGCCGCCCCGGATGGAAAACTGGCCCGGCGCTTCCACCTGCCAGTTTTTCTCATACCCCATCCGCGAAAGCTGCTCGGAAAGCTCCGTCTCGTCCACCGTGCTGTCCGTATCGATGTGGATGACCGCGTCCGCGATCTCCTCCAGCGGCACCTGCGGGCTCATCAGCGCGGCAAAGGTGGTCACCACCGTCACCGGCCTTCCCTCGATCAGCTTTCTCAGCACCTTCATCCGGTCCGCGACCAGCTGATTGCCGTGGATGTCCGCCTGATAGAAAATCAGATCCTTGGCCGGATACAGCACCGTACTTTTATTATAAAACTGGTATTCCTCATAGATTTCTCTGGCCCGCAGGTCGCTGTAGGTAACGATGACCTTATAGAGAAAATCTTCGCTCAGCCCATTTGCCAGATGAAGCTTCTGCGCGTCCGTACAGCCCGTGTAGCCAATGCTGGATTTATCCTTTTTTAAAAGGGACTGCCCCTCCTCAAACTCCGCCAGCTCATAAAGCGGCGCCGTCAATGCCTTCATTCCAGTTTCCGCTCCTGTTTCTGTCCCTGTTTCTATTTCTGCTCCTGCTCCGTTTCCCTGCACTTCTGTTCGGTTTCCCTTCGTTCCGGTTCTGTTTCCCTTCGCTTCTGATTATACCGGTTCATCGCTTCATCCGGCCCTTCCGTCAGCACCGCCGCCGCCGCTTCCGCAGCCAGCTTTATGCTCTCGTCCATGACCCTGCGCTCCGCCGCCGGAAAATGCCCCAGCACATAATCCGCCAGATCATATCCCGCGGGCTTCTCTCCCACGCCCACCCGCAGCCGCATGAAATCCTGCGTCCCCAGATTGGCGATGATGTTCTTCAGCCCGTTGTGGCCCCCCGCGCTTCCTTTTTTGCGGATGCGCAGCTGCCCCACATCCAGGCTGATGTCGTCGCAGACCACCAGAAGCCGCGTCTGCGGATCTTCCTTATAATAATCCAGGATCTCCCGCAGGCTCTCGCCGCTTAAGTTCATATAGGTTAAGGGCTTTGCCAGAAGCACCTTCTGCCCCTCGATCACGCCCTTTCCCAGAAGCGCCCGGTGCTTTCTGTCGATCACCCGGATGCCGTAACGGTCCGCCAGCGCGTCGATCACCTCAAAGCCCACGTTATGTCTTGTATTTTCATATTCCTTTTTGGGATTCCCCAATCCTGCGATAATAAACATTTTTACCTCCATGCCGAAGCGTTTTACGCTGAGGCGCGCGCGCCGAACCTCCAGTTCGGCGCTGCGATAACGGGACTTGCGACGCTTCGGCGCAAATCCTGATTGAAAAATAAGCCATCGGGCTTATTTTTCAATCTTTCCTCCATTATGAAAACGCGCCGTTTTAAGTACATGCGCGCAAAGCTGTTTCCATCTTCTGCATCTTTCCAGTTTAAGCCATGAAAACAGGTTCTGTCAATGCCGCGGGCGCGCGGTCTTTTCAAAAGAATGTGGGCCTGAACAATAACTGGATTGGCTTCTTTGCC
This sequence comes from Candidatus Eisenbergiella stercorigallinarum, assembly GCA_019120525.1. Classification (GTDB taxonomy): domain Bacteria; phylum Bacillota; class Clostridia; order Lachnospirales; family Lachnospiraceae; genus Eisenbergiella; species Eisenbergiella stercorigallinarum. The sequence goes on from DWUW01000057.1 coordinate 9,844, forward strand.
TGTGATATACTTTTTTTAAGGAACAAAGCGACAAAGTCCGATCAAAATTTGCAGGAGAGAATCCAACATGAACTTAACCTGTAAAAGAGCAACGCCTGAAACGGTTGTCTTGCTTTCCAAGGGAGAAATCGACTCGAAGAAAGTGCGGATGGAGTTCTCGTTTCTGAAGATTTGATCTTTGAGGGAGCAATGGGATGCAGTTTTACAAAACAGGTAAATGGGCAAAACAAATTCTTGCACAACGGCGAGAGGACGGACTGTGGGGGAATTTTCATGCTTTAAGTTGTCCTGTTCCGGGCAAAAGCTATACAACCGAACAAGCGATACGAAGACTTTATTATCTGGGTTATACAGTAGATGATGAAGTTATCCAGACTGCACTAAGGCGTATGGAACAATGCGTTAAGGGCGAACTTCCGATTGACGACTATTCCGAAAAGAAGCATGATTGGCCTTTCTTTGAAAAGTTAATGCTTTCCGCATGGTTACGTATCTTTGAACTGCAAAATGAAACAGCGTTAGAGGTTGCTTATCAATGGGCCCAGGTTGTAGAAAAAGCTTTCTCAAGTGGCAGTTACAGTAGAGCAGATGATATTTCAGCATTTACTCAGTGGAAGGGCCGAAAACCCAAAAGCAGATTTGAAACAGGATTCGGTATGTTTTATCATGCAGCGTTGCTTGTCGGTGTATTGTCGCCTGAAACAGAAGATTTATTTTTGGATTATTACTTGTCAAAACCGGATGGAATGTATTACATATACGATAAACCGCTGAATCAACCGCCTGAGATATTTTCCTCTCACGATTCAAGCCATTATCTGGCAGCAATAGAAGTATTGAGCCGATACGGTCAGGCAGAAGGAAAACTGAACTTTGTTAGAGCCTGGCTTTATGCGAACCAGGAGGGAAACGGTCAGTGGGATTTTGGCGAAAAAGCAAAGGACAACGTATATTTCCCTCTATCCGACAGATGGAGCAAAGAAACAAGAATTGCCGATTCGACCTACAGAATCAATAAACTACTTTCGTACCCTTGCAAAGAGATTTCAGATTACCAGACAAAGTATGGAAATAGATGCAATCAAATATAAAGGAGAATATGGAAGATGAAGCAGTCTAATATTATCATGTATACCACCGAGGATGGATTGACAAAAATAGAGGTTACCTTTGATGAAGATACCGTATGGTTGTCCCTGGATCAGATGGCGGAGTTATTTCAGCGCGACAAGTCAACCATATCATGACACATAAAAAATATCTTTACAGAAGGTGAACTTCAGCCGGAAGCAACCGTTGCAAAATTTGCAACAGTTCAAACGGAAGGAAACCGCCAGGTAACCAGAGATATTGATTATTACAATTTGGATGTTATTATCTCGGTCGGCTATCGGGTAAAGTCGCTGCGTGGTACACATTACCTGAAAATGACCAGACGGGATATTTTGACAACAAAGGGTCGCGTAACTCATAAACAGGCCATGGATAAAGCGCATGCAGAATATGAATAATATCGAAAAAAGCAGAATGAATTACTTTCTCCAGTTGAGCACCATTTTATCGAGAGCATTAAGGAATTGGAGGCATTGGAGTAATTAGAAAAACGGGCAAAATTCTATCTTTGTACACGGGTACGGCGTAGAATAGGTAAACTGCTGATTGAGGTTTAAAATTCATATCTTGTTCCATGTGACAGCAACAGCCCGTCCGTTAATTTCACACATAAAATTATAGTATTTTCATCATCAAAATTATTATGCCCATTATCAATCCATTCGGCAAAAACTATTTTCAGTTTCTCCGCAATTATACGATTTTCTTCTT
>DWUW01000058.1 GCA_019120525.1 Candidatus Eisenbergiella stercorigallinarum
GACATCCTCCGTTTCCACTTCCTGCTGCAAAGCCGCTTCAAACAGCGGCCTTCCATCCGTTTTCTCCTGAAAGACCAGCCGTCCGCCCTCCGTCCGGTAATCGATCTCTTCGTACGGTTCCCCGGACAGGGAAACGGATTCAAAAACGCCGATCAGCCGGTCTTCTCCGTCATACAGCCTGTGACGGTAAGCATTCTGCCCTTCTTTCCCGTCGTAGGCCCACAGCAGGAACGTTTCCGCCGCTTTACCGTCCCCGGCCGGGATTCGGATCCGTTCCATGTGAAGATGCTCTCCTTCCGCCAGCCATCCCCGGCCCGGCTCATAGCATCCCACCCGGTATCCGCCGCCGGGAAGCTTCCTTGTGGTATGAAGAAGGACCCGCCTGACGCCGTCCGCGAACGTGAGCGCGTCCTCCGCCAGGTTGCTGTAGATCTCATCCAGTTCAAACCGGCCCGCCCTGCCGTTCCAGAGCCCCATGAGATATTCCCGTCCCCGGCCTGTGGGAAGGAAACGGATCTCATATCCCGGCGCGCCTGCCAGCGGACTTGCCCTTCTGTTTTCTTCTTCCATTTTCTCACCTCCTGCTCCTTCAGTCAAAGAGAGCGGGCCTTTTCCCAAAAGGTTGCAGGAAATAAAAAAATTTTTTATTCGTCTTAAAGTGCTGTTTCATACACCTTTGGACGGGTTATTTTCTATACAATAAAGCAATACGGAAACGGGCCTTTTCAGGAAAACGTCTCCTGACGGCGTAACAGTTCAGCCAGGTCTGCGCATTTACTGCGCAGACCGTACGAAAACGTATCGGCAGAACTGTTATCTGACGGCCGCATCTGTCATAAGAACCACAGAAAGGATATTGCCCATGATCTCGATTCTCGCCAAACGTCTTCAGGAGCTTCGCCTGAAAAACAACCTGTCCCAGCTTCAGATGGCACAGCGCACCAATCTCAGCCCCAGCGTGATCTCCTCCTATGAAACCGGCGCGCGCACCCCGTCTCTGGAAAACCTGATCACCATAGCCACCACCTTCCGGGTATCCACAGACTACCTTCTGGGCCTGGAGCACTCCGGTGTCCTGGACACGGACGGCCTTTCCGAGGAAGAAGCCGAGGCGGTGCGCACGCTTCTGTTCGCGCTGAAAAAGAGGGGGATATAGGTTCCGGCGGATCCTTCCCCTTTCCCCCAGATTATATCTCAGATTTTTTCAATCTCAACTGTCTGCGTTTTTTTCTTCACTTTTGGCATATTTTTTTCTTCTGAACCATTGACGCACAAACCGTACGACGATAAGATAAAAGAAAAAGAAGCCGGCAGGGATCACGGATCTCTGCCAAAGGACGGCGCCAGCCGCTCTTTCATGAATCAAGCGCCGCCTGTGGCGGCAGAACAGGAGTGTTGCCAGATGAAAACACGCAGATTGTTTGCAGCTGCCGCGGCTCTGGTCCTTGGACTTGGCTGCGGTATCACCGCTTCCGCTTCCGAACGGGTCGTTTCCTATGGTTTTGTATTCGATCCGCAGTTCTACGCGGAGACCAATCCGGATGTGGTCTCCTCCCTTGGCCTGGATATGGAGCTGGTGGAACTCGAGATGGAGGACGACACGCTGACACGGCATTATGTAGAATCCGGAATGGCGGAGGGAAGGGTTCCGTATTTCGACGCCGTTTATTATGCCGCCGCCAATCCGGATGTGGCCGCCGCGTATGGGACCGATCCCCAGGTACTGTACCGGCATTATGTGGAGCACGGGAGGGCGGAAGGCCGGCTTCCATATGATCCCAATATCGCCGCCCTTCCTGTTGCCGGATCCACGGTAAAACAGATCAGCGGCGGATACACCATCCGTCATCTCTCCATTGTCAACGACAGCTTCGGGAACGGCTGGCGCTACATTTATTACAGGACGGATCCCAACGGCCAGTGGACCCAGATCTACGGCCCGGAAAACGGCGCTCCGCTGGGCGATTTTTCCAGCCCTGGTCCCGACGGGGCCATCCATATCGGCTTCGATGTGTACGATATCTATGTGCCTTCCACCTATTTTGAGATCCGCTACGTGGATTCCGAAGGCGCGGAAGGCCGGTGGTATACCACCCGGCTGATCCCGAACCTGAACTACGATCCCTTCCGCAAGGCCATGTTCAGCGCCCTGAGCAATGACTGGTTCTGGGTGGAAACCGAAGGCGATGAGGTCGAGATCCGCATCCCTTATAATCCTGTCTCAACCACCATCGACTGGTATCTCGATAAGGTTCCCATCGCCCCGCAGAATGCCATGTACGCTCGGGCGAACCCGGCGGGCTGACAGGGCCGGAGGTTTGGGCTCTGAATAGAGATCCTGAAAATCGATTGCATGGAATAGAATAGAGAGGAAAACGCCTGTTTCCTTATTCAGTTCAGAGGGAAACAGGCGTTTTTTCTGTTTGGAAATGGGGGGGATTTTTAACGGACCACCTTTTCCATGGGATTCAGCTCCGTTCGCGGTGTGATATGTTCTTCCTTTTGATAAATCTCATAAAAATAATCGGTATACTGATTCGCCGTATCGGCTTTCATGCCTCCCGCCTCTGCCAGGCCCGATCTTACCAGATTCAGGAAAATCCCGGTTCCGGCCTCCCGAAGCTTCCGATGTTCGGATGCGGCGATCTCACACTGGTAAAAGCCCGACCAGCTCACAACAATATCCGCGGCAAAAATGGCATATTCCACCGCTTCCCTGTCGCTCTCGTCCTTGATCCGTCCCAGGCCCATATGATAATAAGGATACCTTCCCTGGAATCCGCTGTTCAGTTTCTTTTCATAGGTTTCCAGGACAAATTCTTCCAGATAGCCTTCCAGCGGAGATCTGACCGTATATCTGTTCACCGTATTCAACACTGTTTTTTTCAGTCTGGTCAGCACCTTATTTTCTTCTATGACCGGCATCAGCTTTTTCATTCCTTCCTGGACTTTGGGAACGGCATCCTTCTGCCAGTCCTTAATCTCCGGAGCGCCTTTCCCGGTTATCCCCTGCAGCAGCATGAAAGCGCAGTTTTCCTGGATGGATTTTTCAAAATTATAGGATTCCAGGAAAAATTTTACAAGAACCGTAGAGAGGGTTCCGCACACAGTCTTCGCCGTCTGGTAACCTTTTGTATCCTCAATCGACCGGTATCTCTTCTTATAAAATTCTTCCATGGGCTTCATCAGCCTCTGCGTTTCATAGGCTTCTTTCCCCATCCATTGTCTGCTCTCGTCGTTCACCGTATAGCGGCCATAAGGATATTTTTTATCTTTCTTCTGGGAATCCGGCGCCTGTGAACCTGGTTTTTCCTTATCCTTCCAGGGCTTCTCCCCCTTTTCCGGGACTGCATGGATATCCAGGCCGTCGCTGATCAGCTTCTGGTGCCGTTCTACCAACTGATTCAGCTTGTCCACTCCTACCGGCTTTATGACCTCGATCAGCACCTGAATGATCTGTTCCCTGTACTTTTCCAGGTATTCCTCCCGGGTCAGATTTTCTCCGGCCTCCGCTGAAGCGCCGCCGGAGGAAGCGCCTTCCGCAGCGCCTCTCTTCCTTCCGGAACCTTCTTCCTTTCCGGAACCTTCCTTTCCTTCTCTTTCTTTCCCGTTTTCTTCCTTCCCACTCTTCTCCCCATTCTGAGAAGCATTTCCTTCAGCACCCGTTCAAGATCCCGGGAATTCTCTTCCAGCTCCCGTTCTTTCCACGCCCCGGACTGTGCCCGTTTCTCCTCCAGTTCTTCTTCAATGATCCGCATCCGTTCCATGGAAGCCAGTTCGATCTTCTGGGCTTCCTCTTCATACAGGGGAACCTCTTCCGCCTGGATCTTTGCGATCTCCCTTTCTATTCCGGCGATCCTTTTCCGGACTCCGGACAGCTCCGCGTCTTTTTCCTTCCACTCCTTCTGCGTTTCCTCCAGCTTATCGAGTGAACCGCAGTATTTCTGATAATCCCTCTGATAATTCTCAAACGTTTTTTCCACTGTGTCTGCCTTCCAGCTCATCTCTCGTCCCTCTTTTCTGAAAACCTTGTTTTTTGTTATAAGCTGTCCTGTCATCTCCCCGCAGGGCAGACAGTTTTCGACTTATTATTATATCCGAAACCTAATCGCTTTTCAACTAAAAGTGCGCTTTTCAACACTATACGACGTTTTTTTCATCATAAAAAAAGCGCCCCTGTGAAGCAGCTTTCCCGCTGTCCCTTCACAGAGGCGCATTTCCCCTCATCCCTTCATCCGCCTTCGCCTATATCCTTCTCTCCCGGGGGAACGAACTCCACCCGGATCCGGCAGCTTCTCTCCACCCGGTGTACGCAGGCCAGGCGGACGCCCTCCTCAAGATCCCGGGCGGTAAGGGCGTTTTTGTCCGACGGGGCGGGGCGCGGGGCGTCCCCGTCCACAAACCGGATCCGGCAGCGTCCGCAGCCGCCTTTTCCGTTGCAGCAGACGAGGGGATATCCGTTTCCCTTCAACAGCTGCAGGAAAAGCGCCCCGGAAGGGGCCTGGATCCTCTTTTCCTCCTTCCCGCCGCCCCGGACGGTCACTTCGTATTCAGACAAACTGGTTTCTCTCCTTATCATAGGTATAGTCGATCTGCTTCATCCGGTTCAGGATATCCTCCCTGTCCAGTTCCAGATCCTCACAGAGTTCATCCAGGCTTCCATAAAAATCTCTCAGCTTCAGGTTCAGGAAGCTAAGCAGCATCACCGGGTCCTTCGGTATCATCTTCTGTCTCCTTTCCGCCTCCGTCAGAGGCCCGTTTTGATCCGCGCACGGAGCCTTCCCGCGGCGCGGCGGCACGTTTCCCCACGCCGCCGCGCCCTTATGGCCGGTCCGCATTTCCCTTCTATTATAGAAGGTTTTCCCCATCCCCGCAACAGGGCTGGAAACAGCGGCCGAAGCCGCGCTTCGTTTCCGTTCAGAACGGGGAAAATGCTTGACATTTCTTCCCTCCGGATGCTATTCTGTTATCAGTTGAAAGGGAGTAGTATCATGTGCAATCAACATTCCCTGATCGCCTTCCTGTGAACCATACGGCATCCTCATACAGGCGGTCATGGTTGTACACTTTCTGGCAGGAAAGAACGAGACTTTTGGCAGGAGCCGAAGGTCTTTTTTTCTTTTGCGGACGATTGGGAGACGGGAGAACGTCCGTTGGAAGAGAGCCTGTCAGGCGCGGCCTTCCGCCGCTTTCCAGGGGGAGAGGTGTACGCTGCGATGTGCCGGCCTTCCGGCGGGCCTCAGCTGTGGCGCAGATTTACGCCCGGACAAATTCTACACAGGAAAGGAAAAAAGACGTATGGATTTCAGTTTCATCTACGAAGGATTACTATCCATCACCCCGCAGCAGGTCGTCATGTATCTGGTCGGCGCCCTGCTCATCTATCTTGCCATTAAGAAGGAATATGAGCCTTCCCTGCTTCTTCCGATGGGCTTCGGCGCCATTCTGGTAAACCTCCCTCTTTCGGGCGTGATCAACCAGGAGATGGCCGGCATCGGAGAGGTAACCGGCGTTGTGGAGTGGCTGTTCAATGTGGGAATCGAGGCCTCTGAGGCGATGCCCATCCTGCTGTTCATCGGCATCGGCGCCATGATCGATTTCGGCCCCCTGCTTTCCCAGCCGGTCATGTTCCTGTTCGGCGCAGCCGCCCAGTTCGGTATTTTCTTCGCGATCTGTGCCGCCGCCCTCATGGGCTTTGACCTGAAGGACGCGGCTTCCATCGGCATCATTGGCGCGGCAGACGGCCCCACCTCCATTCTGGTCTCCCAGGTGCTGGGCTCCAACTATGTAGGCCCCATCGCTGTCGCCGCTTACTCCTATATGGCGCTGGTTCCCATTGTGCAGCCCTTCGCCATCAAGCTTGTTACCACGAAGAAGGAGCGCCGGATCCGCATGGCGGCAAAGCCCGCAAGGCCGGTTTCCAAGACCACAAGGATCCTGTTCCCCATCATCGTTACCTTTATCGTCGGGCTGATCGCTCCCTCCTCCGTTTCCCTGGTGGGCTTTCTGATGTTCGGTAACCTCCTGCGGGAATGCGGCGTCCTGGACAATCTTTCCGATACGGCCCAGACGAGCCTTGCCAACCTGATCACGCTGCTTCTGGGAATCACCATTTCCTTCAGCATGCGCGCGGACGCTTTCGTCCGTCTCGACACCATCCTGATCATGGTGATCGGCCTTCTGGCATTCGTATTCGATACCATCGGCGGCGTCCTGTTTGCCAAGATCATCAACCTGATCCTGAAGATCATGCACAAGCCTCTGCTGAATCCCATGATCGGAGCCTCCGGTATCTCCGCCTTCCCCATGTCGGCGCGCGTGGTGCAGAGACTGGCTCTGAAGGAAGATCCCGGAAATATCCTGATCATGCAGGCGACGGGCGTAAACGTATCCGGCCAGATCGCTTCCGTTATCGCGGGCGGCCTGGTGATCAGCCTAGTAACCTCTTATCTGTAAAACGGGCGGGACAGGTTCAGGCAGGTTTCGTTCTTTAGATGCGTTTGACTGGAAAGGAGTATTGTTATGACATTCACACCGGATATGGATGTTTTCATGATCGCCCTCGCCATCATGGCCCAGGGCATGGTGGGCATCTTTGTCGTTATCATTATCATCAGCCTGGTGGTCGCCCTGATGGGCTGGATCGGCGCCAATACCGGGAAAAAGGATGAGAAAAAATAAGAGCCGGATTTTCGCCCCGGCGGGGTGAAAAAAGGCGTGAAAAAAGGACGGTCGGTTTATCACCGGCTGTCCTTTTTTTCGCGGTAAGCTTCGCCGCCTCCTGCTGTCCATTCGTAAGCGATCCTGGGGCTTCCGTCCGCCACATGGATGATGCCGCAGCGGATGAAGCCATTCTTTTCGATCAGATGCCGCATGACGGCGTTTTTTTCATGGGTATCGATCCGGATGTGTCCGGTCTGCTGCCGGCACCAGGACAGGCATTCTTCAAAGATGCCCCGTTCCGTCTCCTTCCCGGCGATCCGGTGGATGGTCCCGTAAGGGGAATCCGAGCGCCAGGCCCCGCCTTCGATCCGCGCATAGGTGGGATCGTCTCCAAACACCAGGGCAAAAGCGCCGCAGACGCCGCGGTTTCTTTCGCAGATGAAAAGCTGCTTTTTCCGGATATCCTCTTCCAGCACCCGCCGGGGCGGGGAAGAGGTTCCCCACTGGGTCGGATTTCCGTTTGCCGCCATGAAGGCTCTGGCCCTTTCGTAAAGCGCCAGAAGCTCCGGCAGGTCTTCCATGGCCGCGGGGCGGATCACGCCGCCTTTCCGGCATGCTCCGCCCTGCTGCGGCAGATCGGACTGCTTCCATGAGAGCTCCTTCCCTGAGATCCCCTTCCCTGAGAGCTGCTCCCGTGAGGGCCGCTCCCGCGAGGACTGCTCCTGTGAGAACCGCTCCCGGCCGCCTCCCGTATCTGCGCTCATTCCTTCTTCCCGGCGGTCAGCCTGCCGTCCTTCACGTCGATCAGGATGGTATCTCCCTCGTCCACTGCATCCTGCAGGATCAGCTTCGCGGCAAGGGTTTCCACATTTTTCTGAATATACCGCTTCAGCGGCCTCGCGCCGTAGGCCGGGTCATAGGCGTTGTCCACCACGAACCGCTCTGCCTCCGGCGTAAGCTCAAGATGCAGGTCTCTGTCGGAAAGTCTCTTATTCAGGTCATCCACGATAAGCCCGATAATGCCTCCGATGTTCTCCTTCGTCAGCGGATGGAACATGATGATCTCATCCAGCCGGTTCAGGAATTCCGGGCGGAACCGGCTTCGAAGCTCCGTCATTACCGCGTTTTCCGCTTCTTCCGTGATGGTTCCGTCATTTCCGATGCCGTCCAGCAGGTAGTTCGCGCCGATGTTCGAGGTCATGATCAGGATGGTGTTCTTAAAGTCCACCGTCCGCCCCTGGGAATCGGTGATCCGCCCGTCGTCCAGCACCTGAAGGAGCACGTTGAACACATCCGGATGGGCCTTTTCGATCTCATCGAACAGCACCACGGAGTAGGGCTTTCTTCTCACCGCTTCGGTGAGCTGTCCGCCTTCCTCATAGCCCACATATCCGGGCGGCGCTCCGATCAGCCTGGAAACGGAGTATTTCTCCATGTATTCGCTCATGTCGATCCGCACCATGTTCTTCTCATCGTCAA
>DWUW01000059.1 GCA_019120525.1 Candidatus Eisenbergiella stercorigallinarum
TGTGATGGCCTTTAAGAAGTATAATTACGCGGGCGGCATCTGGGGAAGCCCATGGAACGGCCTTGACAACTTCGCCTTCTTCTTTAAGTCAGGACAGGCGGGGCTGGTTACCAGAAATACGGTTTTGTACAATCTGGCCTTTATCCTGATCGGTACCTTTGTCCAGGTCGCGGTCGCCGTATTCCTGACGGAGATCCGCGGGAAGCGGTTCCGGAAGGTCAGCCAGTCCATGATGTTCCTGCCGTACTTCATTTCCTGGGTTATCGTGGGCGTTATGGCGTTCAATATCTTCAGCTCGGATTACGGCTTCATCAACCGGCTGATCACCATGTTCGGCGGCGAGAAGATCTCCTTTTATACCACGCCGCAGTGCTGGCCGTTCATCCTGATCTTCTTCAATGTATGGAAGGGCGTCGGGTACGGCTCGGTAATGTATCTGGCGGCGATCATGGGAATCGATACCTCCGTATATGAGGCGGCGGCCATCGACGGGGCGAACGTGTTCCAGAGGATCTTCAAGGTGACGATCCCGATGATCATGCCCACCATGGTGATCCTGCTTCTGATGAGCGTCGGCGGTATTTTCAAGGGCAACTTCGACCTGTTCTACAACCTGGTTGGAAACAACGGCCTGCTGTACAACTATACGGACGTTATCGACACGCTGGCGATGCGGGCCCTGATCTCCAGCAACGATTTCGGAATGTCGGCGGCGATCGGCCTGTTCCAGTCTGTGCTCTGCTTTGTTACCGTCACGATCGTCAACAAGCTGGTCAGCCTGTATGACAGAGACTACGCGCTGTTCTGAGGAAGGGAGAAAAAATGGCAAAGGCAAATCATTTGGGAAAGGTAAAACAAGGGAAGGACGTCATAGCGCTCCACGCGATCGCATACTGCTTTACCGGCCTGCTGGCGCTGCTGTGTCTGGTCCCGTTTCTGATGGTCCTCGCCGGCTCGTTCTCCTCGGAGGAAGCGATCACGGCCAACGGGTTTTCCATCCTGCCGCAGGATTTTTCGCTGGAAGCCTATAAGACGGTCTTCAAGGAGCCCATGGTCGTGATAAGGGCTTATGCCACCACCATTTGCCTGACTGCGGTCGGGACTCTGATCGGCCTGCTGGTACAGACCATGACGGCTTATGTGCTCTCCAGGAAGGACTTTGAGTGGAGGAACGGGTTTTCCTTTTTCTTCTACTTTACCACCCTGTTCAGCGGCGGGCTGGTGCCCACCTATATCCTGTACACCCAGACCCTGGACCTGCAGGACAGCTATCTGGCGCTCCTGCTTCCGCTGGTATTTTCGGTCTATAACCTGCTGGTCATGAAAAGCTATATTTCGGCGATCCCGGATTCGCTCATCGACGCGGCGAAGATCGACGGCTGCGGGGAGGTACGGACCCTGTTCCAGGTGGTGCTTCCGCTGATCAAGCCCGCCCTGGCGACGGTAGGCCTGTTCATCGCCCTGGCATACTGGAACGACTGGTACAACGCCATGCTGTATATCAAGTCGGAGGAACGCTATCCGCTGCAGTATTTCCTGTACCAGCAGGTGAACAACATTGAATCCTATAAGAAGCTGATCTCCAGCAACGCGGTGAGCAGCGCGGTGGTGAGCTCGCTGTCCCTGCCGACCCAGACGCTGAAGATGGCGCTGACGATCGTGGTGACGGGGCCGATCATCCTGGCTTTCCCCGTCGTACAGAAGTACTTTGTGCAGGGCATTACGATCGGCGCGGTAAAGGGTTGATCCTACGGGAATATTTCCGTGAAAACGGCAAATATAGATAAATTTTATAAGGAGGGCTTTATGAAAAAAAGAATGAAAAAGCTGACGGCTCTGCTTGTCAGCGCAGTGATGGCGATGGGTATCCTGTCGGGCTGCGGTTCTTCCGGAAACGGCGGGACGGATCCGGCCGCGGGCGCGCAGCCCGCGGAAACGCAGGCTGCCGCGGGAGAAGAGGCGTCCGGGGAAGGCGCGGCACAGGCGGTGGATACTTCGGAGCATGTGGATCTGAAGATGTATCTGATCGGCGACAGGACGCCGGATTTTGACGAAGTATACGGCAAGATCAACGAGATCCTGGAGGAAAAGCTCAACTGCTCCATCAGCGTGGATTTCCTTTCCTGGGGCGAGCATGATACCAAATATTCCCTGCTGTTTTCTTCCGGCGAGGAATTTGACCTGATCTTCACAGCTTCCAGCTGGTGCCATTATGAACAGACGGTGGCCCTTGGCGGTTTTTATCCTCTTACAGAGGAATTCATCCAGACCTACGCGCCGGATATCTGGGAAGTGGTTCCCGAGGTGGCCTGGGATCAGGCGAGGATCGCCGGACAGATCTATATGGTTCCCAACTATTCCAATGAGTTCGGCCAGGATGTCCTTGCGGTCCGCGGCGATCTGATGGAACAGTACGGGATCGACCAGATCACCAACTGGGATGAGCTGAAGGCGTTCTATCTGGCCTGCGCGGAAAACGGCATGTACGCCGGCCAGGGAGGCCCCTGGTATCAGTATTTCCAGGGACAGGGCCTTTCTACCACGGGCGGGGCGCCCAATGCGGGAGAACTGGTGCTCTATCACGCGCAGGATCCGGAGGATCTGGGCTTCTATTACCTGCTTGACTGGGACGGCTTTACGGATTACTGCCATCAGGCCAAGGAGCTTGCGGACGCGGGCTGCTGGTCCAGCGATGTGCTCAACTCCAACGATGAGAGACAGACCGGCCTTCTGACCGGAAGGACTGCCGGAATGATCTGGAACATGGGAAGCTGCCTGACCTATGGAAAACAGGCGAACAGCGAGAATCCGGACTGGAATGTGACCCTGATCGACCCTGTCGCGGACATGCCCAAGAAGGTAAATCCTTACATCAACAACGGCGTTGCCATCAATATCAACAGCCAGCATAAGGAACGCGCGATGATGGTCCTGAACGAGTTCTACACCAATCCCGAGGTATATGACCTTGCCATGCTGGGTATTGAAGGCAAGCACTGGGAGGCGGTTGGAGACGATCAGTACAAGGTGATCGACGAGACCAATTACGGCGTATCCAATAACTGCAACTGGGGCTGGAACAACGCGGACATCCAGAGAACGGAATACATTGAAAACAGGACCGCGCTGGACGATACCTATGACGCGATGCAGGAAGCCTGGAACAACAATATTAAGGAAGCGCATCCTTATGACGGCTTCAACTTTGATTCCACCAAGGTGAGCACCCAGTTCGCGGCGGTAGAGGCTGCGCTCGGAAATTACTATACGCCTCTGATCAACGGCCTTGTGGACGACGTGGACGCTTCCATTGAAGCGCTCCGGGCTGCCCTGGAAAGCGCCGGGATCCGCGACGTGCTGGCCGAGATGGAAAGCCAGGCGGCGGCTTATGTAGAAGAATAATGCGGAAAAAATAGAGCCGCGCGATACCGCAGGATATGCGGGAAAGACAGAGGACAGGCCGTTACGCGACAGAGGTAGCGGCCTGTGCTTTATCTAAGGAAAGGGACGGTGTGCATATGAAGCAGGAATATGGCTGGAATAAAAAATATCTGGAAAAGAACGGAAAGCCCTGGTTCCCTGTGATGGGGGAATTCCATTACAGCAGGTACAAAAAGAGCCTCTGGAAGGAAGAATTATACAAGATGAAGGCGGGAGGCGTCTCTATCGTATCCTGTTATGTCATCTGGATCCACCATGAAGAGGAAGAGGGCAGGTTTGATTTTACGGGCTGCCGGGATCTCGGCGCGTTTATCAGGCTGTGCGGGGAAGCGGGGCTTGAGGTCTTTCTCAGGATCGGGCCGTGGGTACACGGAGAGGTGAGAAACGGCGGTTTCCCGGACTGGCTGATGAAAAAAGGGGAAGAAGGAGTCGCGCTGCGCAGCAACGATGAAAGATATCTGAAGGATGTGGAACGCTTCTGGAGAGAGGTTTACGCCCAGGTAAAGGGAGAGATGTATGAGGACGGCGGCCCTATTATCGGGCTGCAGATAGAAAATGAATACGGCCATGTGGGCGGGCTTCGCGGAGAAGCAGGGGAGGCCCATATCCGCGCCCTGACAGAACTGGCGGAGAGGATCGGTTTTCATGCGCCCCTGCGCACGGCTACGGGCTGGGGAGGCGCGTGCATCGGCGACCTGCTCCCGGTCATGGGAGGCTACTGTGAAGCGCCCTGGGACCAGAGCCTGGAGGAGCTTGCCCCGAACGCCAATTTCGTTTTCAGCCATATCCGAAATGACGCGCTCATCGCCAGTGACCATCATGTGGAGGACTCGCTCACCTTTAACGAAGCGGACTATCCCTTCCTGACCGCCGAGCTTGGCGGCGGGCTTCAGGTAACGTCCCACCGCAGGCCGGTGGCCAGGGGGAAGGACCTGGGGGCGATGTCCCTGGCGAAGCTGGGAAGCGGGGTCGCCATGCTGGGCTATTATATGTATCATGGCGGGAGCAATCCGGAAGGAAAGCTTTCCACGCTCCAGGAAAGCAGGGAGACGGGATACCTGAATGACCTCCCGGAGATCAATTATGATTTTAACGCGCCCATCCGGCAGTACGGGACAATCTGCGACAGCTACCGGGAGCTTCGGCTGCTTGCTTATTTCCTTCAGGATTTCGGGGAGGATCTGGCGCCCCTTGAGGCGCAGATCGTCCCGGACCAGGTAAGGCCGGACGATCTGCATACCCTGCGCGTCTCCTGCAGGCATGACGGATCGCATGGCTATCTCTTCTATAATAATTACCAGCGGCGCTATCCCATGGATCCCCACAGCCATGTGGAGCTGAAGGGGCTCTGCGGGGATGAGGTCTCGTTCCCTGCCATCGATATCGCGGACGGGGAATACGGCTTCTTCCCCTATCATATGAAGCTGGGGGACGCCGTCCTGCGCTCGGCGCTCGCTTCGCCCCTGTGCCGCCTGAAAACGGTGGGGAAGGAGGTTTATGTGTTCTACGGCGACCGGGATCCGCGGTTTGCCTGGGATACGGAGGAGACCGCCGAGATCCTGCATCTTTCCAGGAAGGACGCGCTGCAGGCAGCCCGGGTACGGCTTGACCAGGATTATCTGATCCTTTCGGAGGATTTCGTGTGGGAAGAAAACGGCGCGGTGAAGGCTGTCGGCGGCTTTGACACGAAGCTGCGCGTTTTCCCGGAAATACAGGAAGCGTACCTGCCCGGCTTTGTGAGAACCGGGACCGAGGGCGCGTTCACGGTCTATGAAAGACATGTGGAGCCGGGCGCTGTGAGCGTGGAGTGGGAGCTGAAGGAGGAAACGGCGGAAAAGAAGACTTATGAGATCCGGATCCGTTATCCGCAGCAGACCGAAGGGAAACGCGCCGGCGGACAGGACGCTTTCCTCCTTTTCCGGTATGCGGGGGACCGTATGAATCTCTTCTGTGAAGGGAAAAAGATCAACGACTATTTCTACACCGGGCAGGAAGTGCCCTTAAGCCTGGGATATTTTGATTTCCCGGACCGGCTTGAGGCGGAGATCGTCGCCCTTTGCGAGGATACGCCCGTATTCCTGGAAACCTGGCCGGAGATGGAAAACGGTACGGCCTGCAGGCTGGAAAACGTGTCTGTGAAGGAAATGGTTTATTAAGGCGGCTGCCCGGGCGTCCCTGCCCGGAACATGCGGCGGAAGAAAAAAGAGTGCGGAGGCCCCAAAAGAAGGGCTTTCCGCACTTTTTTGCGCGGCCATTCCGGCAGGCGGCCGGCCGCCTGCCGGAATGGCCATTTGCTGGAGGAGCGATTTCCCGGCTTTGGCGGGATAAGGCTTGACGGTGCCGGGGGAGGTATGCCATGATGACAAAAAGGGGACGCGGCGGCAGAAAAAAGGAAGACGGCAGCGCGGGAAAGGGCGGAAATGGAAAGGGCGGAAATGGAAACGGCACAGATCAGAATAAACGGCAGAAGCCGTCTTGTAAACAGGGGAGAATGTCTGGGGGATATCCTGCGCGGGCCGGGAGGGCTGGACATGCCCTGCGCGGGAGAGGGCAGGTGCGGAAAATGCAGAGTGTGGGTTCAGGGAGAGGTGAGCGTGCCGGATGAGGCGGAGCTCCGGCTGCTTTCGGAGGAGGAGAGACGGGAGGGGATCCGGCTTGCCTGCCGCGTCCGCGTGCTCGGCCCCTGCCAGATAAGGCTGCCGGAACGAAAGAACGCGGAGGTCCTTCTTGACAGCTTTCTTTTGGACGGTACGGAGAAGCCGGGAAAAGGGGACGCGCAAAAGAAAGGGAAGGAGCAGCCCTCCCAGCCGCTGTTTCGGCATTACGGGGCGGCTGTGGACGTGGGG
>DWUW01000060.1 GCA_019120525.1 Candidatus Eisenbergiella stercorigallinarum
CCTGTCGAATTGCTTCCGTAAAGCCGACAAATTTCAATCCGCGTAATCTGCTGTCAACCAGAAAATCAAGATCACTTTTCTTCGTTGCCGTACCCTTTGCAACAGAGCCGAAAAGAACAGCGCGCGAAATATCATAACGCTTAAATATCGGAATAATAACCGATTTCAGCCATGATTCAACCGTCTCAATCCTGCGCCGGGAGAATCAATCCGGTTCCAGAGGAACCGGTTCAAATTCCTTCAGATCTTCCTCCGTAATCTCCCGAATCACCCTGCAGGGAACGCCTGCAGCGAAGCACATCGGCGGAATGTCTTTCGTAACAACGCTTCCCGCGCCAATCACCGCCCTCTGCCAACCGTCACGCCCGGGCAGATCACCGCATTGCTGCCGATCCACACGTAATCCTCGATGACAACCTTCCTGCAGTACATTTCCCCATGAGGTCTTGACAGATAGTGCATGGGGTGATTTGTGGTGCAGATGGTAACATTCGGCGCGATCAGCACGTTTTCTCCTATGCTGATCTCATATTCATCCACAAGGGTAACATTGGAATTCATATAAGTGCCTTTTCCTATGGAAACGGTATTTCCCATGTTTTCCTTTTCCATTTTTACCTCCATTCCGAAGCCCTGTCTGTTGGGGCATCCATCCTCTGAACGCCCCGTCGTCCTCAGGCCCGGATGTCAGCCCGGCTCCCGCGGTCCGCGAAACGCTGACAGGCTCCCGTCCGCCGGTATGTCCGTCAGCGGCCGCTGTCCTTCATCAGGTACAACGCACCGAACGCGGGCAGATCGACCGTCAGCTTTCCATTCTTCCCCGAAAAAATCCTGCCCCGTTCTTTCCCGGCGCTTCTCTTTCCCCCGTAAATATCCCAGTCGCTGGAAAGGCAGAGCTCATATCTGCCGTCGCCCTGTCCCGTGCTGCTTTGGCCGTTTTCCCGGCACTTCTTTTCCATTCCCGGCGCGTCCTTCTTTTCCGCATCCGGCGTAAGATGCAGCCGGAAAGCCTTCCGTTCTTTGTCAGAAAAATTGAATACAGCCAGCAGCTCCTGCTTCCCGTCCGTCCGGAAAAAGGCGTAGACACAGGCTTCTTCCTCATGGCAGTCCGCCCACCGAAAGCCCGCCCTGTCATAGTCCAGCGCCCAAAGGGCCGGCGTCCTGAGATAGAGCCCGTTCAGATCCTTCATGAAGCGATGGAAGGCATCGTGGATGGGGAAGGAAAGAAGCTCCCAGTCCAGAGGCCGCTTCTCGTCCCACTCCCGGAAATGGGCCAGCTCGTTTCCCATGAAATTCAGTTTTTTCCCCGGATGGGCGTACATATACATATACAGCGCTCTCGCCTGCGGGAATTTTTTCTCATAATCCCCGTTCATCTTCTGGATGATGGTCGCCTTGCCATGCACCACCTCGTCATGGGAAAAGGGCAGAAGGTAATTTTCATCATAATAATACATCAACGAGAAGGTCAGCTTATGATAATCCCTGCTCCGGTACTCCGGGTCGGTGCGGAAATAATCCAGTGTATCGTTCATCCAGCCCATATCCCACTTGTAGTCGAAACCAAGCCCGCCTTCGGAAACCGGCTTCGTCACGCCGGGGAAGCTGGTGGAATCCTCCGCGGCCAGCAGGATGCCGGGATTGCGCTCCTTCAGTCCCCCGTTCATATACCGCAGGAAGGAAACCGCGTTCCCGTTCACCCCGCGCTCCGGCTGTCCCTGCCAGTAGATCATGTTGCTGATGGCGTCCATGCGCAATCCGTCAAAGTGATATTCCTTCAGCCAGTACTCGGCGCAGGACTGCAGGAAGCTTCTCACCTCCCCGCGGGAATGCATGAAATTCCTGCTTCCCCATTCGCTGTTCCCCACGTCGCTGTTGGGATATTCATACAGCGCGGTCCCATCGTATTCCGCCAGGGCATAATCGTCCACCGCAAAATGCACCGGCACAAAATCCAGGATCAGCCCGATCCCGTTCTGATGGAACAGATCCACCATCCGCTTCAGGTCGTCAGCCGTCCCATAGCGGGATGTGGGGCTGAAAAAGCCGGTCTGCTGATAGCCCCAGGATTCGTCGCAGGGATGCTCCCCCAGCGGCATCAGCTCCACATAATTGTAACCGTACTCCTTCAGATAGGGGATCAGCTCCTGCGCCAGCTCATCGTAGCGGTACCAGTTCTCCCCTTTCTCCTGTCCCCCGGACGCCTTCTGCTTCCATGACCCGGCATGCAGCTCATAGATATTCAACGGCCCGTTCTTACAGTCGTTCCTTCTTTTCATCCAGCCGGAATCATGGAACCGGTAGCTCTCCATATCCCGGATAAAGCTTGCGTTCTGCGGCCGCAGCTCCATGCCGAAGCCATACGGGTCGCAGTGGTCCCGGAAGCTCCCGTCCTTCCTCCAGATCCGATACTTGTACATATCTCCCGCCTTTGCCTGCGGGATCACGCACTCCCAGAAATTTCCGTCATAGATTTTCTTCATCGGCGTTTCGTTCCAGCCATTGAAGGAACCGATCACGGAAACTCTCTGTGCCGCCGGGGCGAAGGTACAGAATACCGCCCCGTCCTTTTTCAGCCTGCAGCCCAGATATTCATATGCGTCAAATATCTTTCCAGTATAAAATCCATACTTGTCCATATCCTTTCCCGCCGTCTCCGCCCTCCCTGGAGACGGCATCCTCCTTTCCTCTGCCAAACCGCTTTTGTTTATTTGACTATAGTCGATTATTTTGCTACAATCATTCTAACCGTTCCGGCCTGTGGCTTCCACCATCAGTTTTCCGAAAGGGTCGCTTATTCAACGGTTTTTGAAAAATGTCGGAAAGAATCGCAGGAGATGCCTTCGGCCTGCTTTCACGAGGAGAATCCTATGGACCTTCGCATCCAGAGAACCAGAAAAAATATCCGGGACGCCTTTATTGAACTGCGTTCCCGGAAACCCATTGAGAAAATTACAGTAAAAGAGCTGGCAGAGGCAGCCTTTATCAACAAGGCGACCTTCTACCAGCACTATGAAGATCTTTATGATCTGTCAGAATCCATGGAGGACGAACTCATCGACAACATCATCGGCTCCATCCCCCATCCGGATACGCTGCTGGATGACCCGGAGCAGGCGACGCTGGAGATCTTCGGCGCGTTTTCCAGCCAGACCCGCCTTCTCGACATCCTTTTTTCCGGCAGCCGCAGAAGCGTCCTGATCGGGAAGCTAGAAAGCCGCATCCGGGATCTGATGCTGCGCAAATACCCGGACTATGAGGGGAACCTGGAAAAGGAGATCCTGATCACCTTCCTCATCCAGGGCTCCTTCCATGCCTACCTGAAGCATTCCGGCGCCGACCGCAGCAACGGCCCCCAGGCCGTTCGGTTCATTGCCTCTCTGGTCAAGCGCCTTCAGCCTTTTCCCGGGCTTCCGGATGAAAATATTCCTCATAGATCCTGAAAAAATCATCCGTATCCGCTTCCCCCTCCCGGAACATGCCCACGGATTCCCACAGGGTTTCGTTCAGGTTCCGGGGAAGGGAATCCACAAAAGCGTCGTATTCCTGCCCGAACACCTCATCCCGCCTCTGTTCCGCGATCTTTTCCTTATTCCGATCCGTTTCCTCCCGGTCAAAGGCGCTGACACACCTAATGATCTCATATCCTTCCGAGGTTTCCACTACGTCGCTGATCTCATCCGTTCCCAGATTGAAGGCCGCCTCTTCAAAGGCCGCTTCCATTTCTCCTTTTCCAAAAGAAAGGGTGCTTTCCCCCGCGTCGCTGTATTTTTCGATCAGGGCTTCAAACGCTTCTCCCGAAACCGCTTCCCTGCGCACACGCTGCGCTTCTTCATAACAGCGTTCCTTCTCCGCACTGGAAAAAGGGCTTTCCGTCCCGTCCGCATTGTGCGTCACCGTACGGATCAGGATATGCTGGACGGTAATGGTACGCGCCTCATCATCGCTGATCTCCGGATTGATATCGCCGATGATCTCCTGATACACCTTATCCGCAAGGGCATAATCCCGGTACATCCCCTCCGCCAGCTCCAGATCCACTCCAAGGAGCTTTTTTTCCTCATCGGAAAGAGATTCCGCGAAAGCGGCTGCCGCCTCCTGCACAAGGGCTTCCTCCTGTGCTTCAAGCGCCACGCCCCTCCTGTCCGCCAGAAGCGTCATCGCCTTGATCTGGGACAGCTTTCCCAGCACATTTTCCTTCAGGCGCTCCTCCAGGATCTCCTTTTCTCCCGCGGCGCTCCAGATATCGGCTCCGTACACCGACTCATACAGGTTCTGTTCCGTAGCCAGATAGACTTTTACCTCTGCCAGGCTGCAGGAGGCATCCGCCAGCCGGAATACTTCATTCCTGTGAAATCCCGTGGTCAGGACCACATCCGCCGTACCGTTTCCGCATCCCGCCAGGGGCAGGAGGAGCAGGGCAGCCAAAAAAATCCCGGCAGCACGGCGGCAGTTTCTGTTTCTTTTCCTTTTACCCATTCCGTTCGCTGTCCCTCAGCCGGATCAGAGGATCCTTCTTACCCAGCCTTCCGGCCCTTCGATCCTTCCCATCTGGATTCCCGTCAGGGTATCGTAGAGCTTTTTGATCACAGGCCCCATCTCATCCATTCCGCTGGCAAGGCAGATATCCTTTCCGTGGTCCACGATCTTTCCTACCGGGCTGATCACGGCGGCAGTTCCGCACAGGCCGCATTCCGCGAAGTCCTTTACCTCCTCCAGCTTCACAGGCCGTTCTTCCACTTCCATGCCGAGGATATCTCTGGCAACTACCACCAGGGAACGCCTCGTGATGGAAGGCAGGATGCTTCCCGACTTGGGGATGACGATCCTTCCGTCCTTATCCACGAACAGGAAGTTGGCTCCGCCCGTCTCCTCCACGTAGGTTCTCGTGGCAGGGTCCAGGAACATGTTCTCATCAAAGCCATTGGCGTGGGCAGTCACGCCGGCATGCAGGCTCATGGCATAATTCAGGCCCGCCTTGATATGTCCGGTGCCGTGCGGGGCCGCGCGGTCAAAGTCGCTCACGCACAGGGTCAGGGGCTTCGCGCCGCCCTTGAAATAAGGGCCCACCGGCGTGACGAAAACGCGGAACTGATATTCCTCGGCGGGCTTTACGCCGATCACCGGGGAGCTCGCAAACATGTAGGGCCGGATATACAGAGTCGCTCCGCTTCCGTAGGGAGGAACCCACGCCGCGTTCGCCGCGACCACCTGATCGATGGCCTCCAGGAACCTCTCCTTCGGGAAGGGGGGCATTTCCAGGCGCTTCGCGCTGTCGATCATACGCTCCGCATTCATATCGGGGCGGAAGGTAACGATGTGGCCTTCTTCTGTCGTATAAGCCTTCAGGCCCTCAAAAACCTCCTGACAGTACTGCAGGATCCCCGCGCACTCGTTCAGGACCACCTGCGCATCGTCCGTCAGCGTCCCTTCATCCCAGGCGCCGTCCTTATAATTGGAAACATAACGCTTGTCCGTAACCATATAACCGAAGCCGAGATTGGCCCAGTCGATGTTTTTCTTTTCCATCATTACCTCCATTCCGAAGCGGGAAACGCACTTCATTCTGCTGCATCGTTAAACTCATTTACATCGTCTGTTATTATATCACCATTTTCTGACGCGTCAAAGTTTTTTTGCATAAAGATGCGCCGAAAGAACGCTCCTTCTGTTCAGGCCGGTGCCGGCCGCCTGCCAGGCGGCACGCAGGAAAAGCGTTCCGGCCCGCCGGATATCACAGCATCTTCCGTTTCCTCAGGATGCGGACGGCAGCGAGGCAGATGAGAAAGATCACTCCGCAGATGATCCCGAAGCCGAAAGGGGTTTCGGCAAAAGGCATCCATTTTTCCTCCACGTTCATCCCGTAAATGCCGGAAATGATGGTGGGGATCGCCATCACGATGGTGATGGAAGCCAGGTATTTCATGGCGGTATTCAGCCGGTTATCGCTGACGGAGCTTAACAGCTCCCTGGTCCCCTTGATGATATCCCGGTAGATCTGCGTCATCTCGATGGCCTGCTGGTTCTCCACCACCACGTCCTCCAGAAGCTCCTGGTCCTCGGGATACTTTTTGATCCGGTTATAGCGAACCAGGCGCTCAAACACCACCTTGTTCGCCCTGAGGGAGGTATCGAAATACACCAGGTTGGATTCCAGCTCGTGCAGCTCGATCAGATCCACATCCTCCGTATCGTTGCCGATGTGCTCCTCGATCTCCTTCCGTCTGCGGTCCACAATACGCAGATAGGACTGATACAGAAGACAGGTGCGCCAGAAGATCTGATAAATGAAGCGGACCTGCTTTTTCGTGCTGAATTCCCTCACCAGGTTATCCGTAAAAGCCTTCAGCACCGGCGTTTCCTCCCCGCAGACCGTGATCAGCGTCTCCCCCGTCAGGATCAGCCCCAACGGGATGGTGGTATAAGCCTCTCTCTTATGACGGTATTCGATGGTGGGAATGTCGAACAGGATCAGGGAATAGTCGTTGCTCACGTCCACACGGGAGCTTTCCTCATCATCCAGCGCAGCCCTTACGTCCGCCGGGTCGATCCCATAGGTATCCGCTACCAGCGTACATTCCTCAGCCGTGGGGGAGGTCAGCGCCACCCAGACGCCCGGCTGGAATTCATCCGCTTCATGTATGATGTTTTGGTCCGTGATATACCTTTTGATCATTGTATCCGTCTCTTTCTGACATACTTCAGGAAATGATAGGTGGTGTCAAAATAAGTCTTTTCATCGCTCTGCGCCGCGATCTCCCATTCCCCGTCCGCGTCCAGGTCCGGGAAATACGCGTCCGCCTCATATTCCCTGTCGATCTTCGTCACATGGGCCGTATCGCAGAAAGGAAGAAGCTGCCGGTAGACGCTCTCCCCGCCGATCACATAAATATCCTCATCCGCATACTTTTTCAGCTCCGAAAGGAGCTCCTCCACGGAGTGCACCACAACGGCTCCCTTCACCCGGTAATCCGGATTTGCGCTCAGGACGATATTGGTCCTTCCCGCAAGCGGCTGCCCGCCCGGGAAGGTATCCATAGTCTTTCTTCCCAGCACGACCACCCTGCCAAGCGTCTCCTGCCGGAACATTTTGTGGTCTGCGGGGATACGCACCAGCAGATCCCCCCGGCAGCCGATGGCCCAGTTCTTATCTACAGCAACGATCATATTCATGCCTGATTTCTTCCTTCCTGTTCTTCCACTCCTGTTTTTTCGCTTTCCGCCTGCCGTTCCCGTTTCTTCCGGCATTTAGATGGCGATCGGGATATCCCGGATCTGCTCCCCGGTCACGTAATCCTCCACCCGCACGTCGTTTCTGGTGAACTGATAAAAATCCTTCACCTCCGGATTCAGCCAGAACTTCGGCGCCGGATAGGGCGTCCTTGCGATCAGCTCCCGGATGATCGGGATATGCCTGTCATAAATATGCGCGTCCGCGATCACATGCACCAGCTCGCCCACGTTCATGTCGCACACCTGGGCGATCATGTGCACCAGCACCGCGTACTGCACCACGTTCCAGTTGTTCGCGGCCAACACATCCTGGGAACGCTGGTTCAGGATCGCGTTCAGCGTAAGCCTGTCCTCCCCCTTTTTCTGCGTCACATTAAAGGTCATGCTGTAGGCGCAGGGATAGAGATTCATCTCGTGCAGATCCTGATGCACGTAGATATTCGTCAGGATCCTGCGGCTGAAGGGATTGTGATTCAGATCGTAAAGCACCCGGTCCACCTGATCCATCATCCCTTCCTTATACTGATGCTTCACCCCAAGCTGATAGCCATAG
>DWUW01000061.1 GCA_019120525.1 Candidatus Eisenbergiella stercorigallinarum
ATAGCATATACCTATGCGAATGAAGCAGATATGTTGAATGTTGTTTTGTTCGGAAAGACAGCGAAGCAATGGAAAGACGAAAATCCAACGGTAAAAGGAAATATGCGGGATGCAGCAACGCTGAATCAATTATTGGTACTTGCAAATTTGGAAAGTTATAATGCGATTTTAATTAACCAGGGGAAAAATCAGAAAGAGCGGATGGAATTGCTTCGACAGTTAACGGTACAGCAGTTACAGACGTTGGAGACAGTGAGTTTAAATAATTTACCGAAATTGGAAGAGGGATTAAATAAAGAAGCAGGAAAAAGTGGCAGGTAAAGAGTTGCGAAATATGAAATTTCCTTTTTTAATGTCAAGGTGTATGGATATTTGTTTAAGCATGAAGCCTGAGATAAGAGGATGGAACGGATCTGCGAAAGAAGGTGTAAGCATTGAAACAGGAAATATTAAAATACAGAGTCAGACAGGTAATATCCAACAACCTGTTTCTGATAAAACAGATCGAAAAGGTTTCCCCATGGCGGATTCCGGCCATTATGATCGACGCGGTGGCGGACTGGTCAAAGGGGCTGATTTTCCGGGTACTTGTGGTGGGATATGTGCTCAACCAGATCCAGGCATCCGCGTCCATCCGGGAGATTTTTCCTGTGGTGGGACTTCTGTCCCTCCTCTCCTTTGCGTGCCATCTGGTGAATATCCTTCTGAAGAACTGCTATTTTCCCCGGTCCGATCTGAAAATTCAGTCCCATCTCATGAAGCTGACCTTCCGCAAGGCCCGGGAGGCTGACCTGGAATGCTATGAGAACGCGGAATATTATAAAAGCCATATCAGGGCGTTAAATGCGTTGAAAAGCCGCCCGAGAATGGCCCTGGATTCCCTGGAAATGCTTTTCGGGGCGCTCTTTGGCTTTTTTGCGCTGTCCGGGCTGGCCCTTTCCCTGGACGTATCCATGCTCCTTTTTGTCGGCCTCCAGATCCTGGCCAATTTTGTGTTTGCCCGGAAGGAAAACGAGGAGCGCCGCGCCTATGAAGTGGAGCTGGCCGAAGCAAACCGTCAGGCCGACTACGTGCGGCGGGTGCATTACATGCCGGAATATGCCAAGGAGCTGAGAACGACCGATATCAGCGAGGTGCTGTTCAAACGTTTCATCGCGGCGACGCAGAATGGAATCCGGGTGATTGAGAAGCATGGCTTCAAGTGCGCGGTATACCGGCTGTTTGTCGATGCGGTGTGTACGCGGATGGGCTATTATCTGGTGATTCTGTTTGTGGCTTTCCGCATTCTGGCGCTGAAAAATATGATGATCGGCGACGGCCTCATGGTGGTCATGGCGATGTTCAGCGTAACGGAGGCGCTGCTGGATCAGGAGAACAGCTTTTTTCAGCTCCATGAGCATGCCATGTACATCGGCGATCTCAGGGCTTTCTGGGAATACGAACCCAAAATACGGGAGGAGGAAGCGGGGGCCGTTCCAACGATGCCGGTTGAGGAGCTGCGGGTAGAGAACCTGTCGTTTTCCTATTTTGGTTCCGGCCGGAAGGTGATCGACGATATCAGCTTTACCATCAAGGGCGGGCAGACGGCCGCGATCGTGGGCCATAACGGGGCCGGGAAGAGCACGCTGGTCAAGCTGCTCATACGTCTGTACGAGCCGACCTCCGGCAGCATTTATCTGAATGGCAGAAGGATCAATGAGTACCGGTTAAGCGCTTATCGAAACTGTTTTTCTACCGTATTTCAGGATTTCAAGGTGTTTTCCCTTACGGTCGGAGAAAATATTCTGATGCGGCGCACTGCTGAGGGCGATGCGGCGCTTCTTACCGAATCCCTGCGCGAAAGCGGCCTTCTGGATCAGGTTTCCTCGTTCCCGAAGGGCTTTGATACGCAGATGACGCGGGAATTTGATGAAAATGGCGTTTCTCTTTCCGGGGGACAGAATCAGAAAATCGCGCTGTCCAGACTTTATGCGAAGGACGCTCCCATCGCAATTCTGGACGAGCCTTCGAGCGCCCTGGACCCCATCGCCGAATATGAGCTGTTTGAAAATATGAAACGGATCTGTAAGGGGCGGACGGTGATTTTCATCTCGCACCGGCTTTCCAGCGCGATTTCGGCGGACGTCATTTTTATGATGGAACAGGGAAAGATCATCGAGCGGGGCGATCATGAAAGCCTGATGCGGCAGAACGGAAAATACGCGGAGATGTTCAGAAAGCAGGCGGAAAATTATGAGTAAGAGAGGGAAAAGCTTTGGAATGAAAAACACGGCGTATCTGCTGGGCTATGTGCGCCGCCATGTGCCGGCGTTGTTTTATACGAATATTCTGACCGGTATTTTATGGGGATACCTGAATGTGGCGTCCTCCGTACTGGTGATCCAGGTCGTATTTAACATGATAGGAGAAGGACGGTCTTTTGCGGATGTATGCGGATTCCTTTTGCTGATGAGCATGATCCTGCTGCCGGTTCTCGGGGTGATCTATTATTGCGAGAAAAGACTGTGGCCCGTCCTGAAATTAAAACTGGGAAAAACGCTCCATACCGAACTGTTTCAAAAAGCGCGGAAGATGGACCTTCGCTGTTATGATGACGCCGGATTTTATACGGACTTCATCTGGACGGTTCAGGAAGCGGAGGATCATGTCTATGCGGCCGTCTGGAACATGGGGAGCGTGCTGCTTCATGTCCTCGCATGCATTGGCGTGATCGGGATCATGATTAAGATCGATCCCATTCTTCTGGTCATTACCGCCGCTTCCATGGCTTTTCAGTTCCTGTTCCGGATGTTGAAATCCAGAATGGAGTTTCTCCGGGAGCGGCGCCTGATGCCCCTGGTTAAGAAATACGAATATATCAACCGGGTCTTCTATATGCCGGACTATGCGAAGGAGCTGAGAATGAGCAGGATCGACCGACTGCTCACAGAAGAATTCGACGGCTGTATATCAGAAATGGATACGGTATACAGAAGACTGCAGCTTCGTATGTCAATCCTGGAGATCGGCGAGCAGGTCTGCAATGTCTTTCTGACGAACATGCTCCTCATTTTTGTCCTGGCGTATAAGATCCTCATTGCAGGGTCTGTTTCGATCGGCGACCTGTCGGTGTCCATTGCCGCGGTCGGAAAACTGAATTCCATGTACAGCGGCCTGCTGACGGCCCTGTCCCAGTCTGCACAGAGCGGAATGTTCGCCGAGAAGCTTCAGACGTTCCTGTCTGCGCAGCCGCGGATCACCTCTCCCCAAAACGCGGCGGCATTACCGGCGGCTTCCAGCGATATCGAATTTTGCAATGTTTCTTTTCGGTATGACGGCAGCGATACCTGGGTGCTTCGGCATATCAACCTGAAAATCAAAGCGCAGACCAGAGCCGCCATTGTGGGATATAACGGCGCCGGGAAATCCACCCTCGTGAAGCTGCTGATGCGTTTATATGATCCAACGGAGGGGGAAATCCTGCTGAACGGCAGGAACATTAAGGAATACGACGTAGAAGAATACCGCCGTTCCTTCGGCACTCTGTTTCAGGATTTCCAGATCTATGCGGCCAGTCTGGGAGAAAATGTGAAAATGGGGCTGGTTGAGGCCGAGGATGAAACGGCGATCCGGGAGGCGCTCAGGACGGCGGGAATCGCTGAAAATTTCAGCGGCCTTTCGGTTCCGCTGCTTCGGGAATATGATAAAAACGGACGGCTGGTATCCGGCGGAGAGGCCCAGAAGATCGCGATGGCCAGAGCTTTTTTAAAGAACCCTCACACGTATATCCTGGATGAGCCTTCAAGCGCCCTGGACCCCATCTCTGAATACAACCTGAACCGGACTCTGTTTGAGCTGTCGAAGGGCCGGACGGTGATCTTCATTTCCCACCGCCTGTCCACGACCCGCATGGCGGAGCGGATCTACATGATGGAACAGGGCAGGCTCATCGAAGAGGGAACCCATGAGGAGCTGCTGGAAAAAGGCGGCAGGTATGCGGAGATGTTTGAAAAGCAGGCGGAAAAGTACCGGCAGTCTTTTGCGTCATAGAAGAATCCGGGACGCTTTTTTCGTTGCTGGTTACAGGAATCAAACAACTGGAAAAATGATATTGAAACCTGTGAATCAGGATGATAAAATACAACTAAGCATAAAATTTCTGTAAGCCATTCGGCTGTCGGCGGATTCTCCGCCGCATGTCACATCTGACATTCCATTCAGAAGCTCTATGCTTGATTCCAGAACAAATGTAACCAAAAGAACAGGCGGGAGCGGACGAAGGGAGTGCCGTGTTACTACTCAGCCAGGTCTGTGCATTTGCTGCGCAGACCGTGCCGTACCCGCCGCACAGGCGGAGACGCTGGTATCCTTTCTTCTGGACGAAAGGATGACCCTGTACGAGCATCAGTCCACATGGAATCCGAACATGCCCCTGCGCGACCTGCTTTATATCGCGCGGCTTATGGAAAAGAGTGTGAACAAAAGATCGCTGTATCAGTCCGAACTGATAAAGATCCCGACGCCCCATTTTGTAGTGTTCTACAATGGGAAAGAGAAGAAACCGGAGGACACCACCATAAAGCTGTCGGATGCTTTTCTTCAGAAGGAAAAGGAACCGGAGCTGGAGCTGAAGGTCCGGTATCTGAACATCAACCGGGGATGCAATCCGGAACTGATGGAAAGGTGCAGGACCCTGAGAGAATACAGCGAATTTGTTGCCCGGATCAGGAAATATGCGGTTGGGGAAACAGCGATCGGGGAAGCGGTAGACAGGGC
>DWUW01000062.1 GCA_019120525.1 Candidatus Eisenbergiella stercorigallinarum
ATTCTTCGGTATTTAGTCCCTTCGGTGTATGAATCAGCTCAAAGGGCAATTCACAGAAGAATTGTTCCAGAATTTTTTTGCGGGTTGGAAATTTCCTGTCTACTACAGTCCTGAGCTCTTCTATCACATAGTCGCAAAGTAAAATCCGATTTCCAAAACCTACTTTCTCCCCCTGAGTTCTTCCCGGAGCTCTTTCACATAATCCTGCATTTCCTCTTCCGTGTTAAAACCGGCTTCTGCGGCGGCGCCCCGAAAGCCTTCTTCTACATGCTGAAACGCTACATTCGCCGCATTTTCAATGTAGAACCTTCCATTTTCTTCTAAAATAAGGACCTTGTCTCCTGCGTTTAAGTGCATACGGTTACGGATGGATATGGGGATTGTGATCTGGCCCTTGCTTGAAATCCTGGCAATTTCCATAGAAAACACTCCTTTCCGAAATTCTTTACTTTCTTTACATCTATTATAGTATATGCTTTTCTTTCATTTTTTACAAGGACAATTGCCATTTTCTCATCCATCCCGTATGCCTTCCGCTGCCGCCGCCGGCAGGCCGGCGGACAGTATCCGCTCTCTTACGCCCGCACATCCGCCTTCTTCAGATATCCGATCCCAATCGCGAAAAACAGAGCGAGAAACACCGCGCAGCTCAGATAAAAGGCGGGCATCTGCCCCGCGAGCAGGTCCTCCGAACGGTTGGAGTTCATGCCCACCAGCATGAGGGAGTAGGGATAAAACAGCCGGTAATCGGTGTTCACCACCGCCAGCCCGCCCACGCCGGCAAGAAGCGCGATGGCGATGGGGACGGCGAAGCTGCGGATGAGGGAGGAGAGGAACAGCTGCAGGGCGGCGATGGCAAGTCCGCCCAGGCTGCCGCGCAGAAGCCAGGAAAGGATCTCGGCCGGCGGAAGGCCGGTCATGCCCACGGCCAGGCCGCCTGCCACATACAGAACGCCCACATAAAGCTGGGTCAGAAGTGTTACCGCGGCCACGGCGAGAAACTGGGCGGAATACAGCACGGATACGGGAATGGGCGAGGTCATCAGGGCATTCCGGTTATGGTTGAAATTTTCCAGCCGCCACAGGTAGGCGCAGTAGAGGCCGATGAGGGGCGGGAAGAAAAAGTTGGAATAAAACAGCGTCGCCTGGGTCCACAAAGAGTACCAGCCTTCCGTCAGGATCCCGATGTTCTGCAGATAGTTAAAGCAGCCCATCAGCGTGCTCAGGATGGGAAGGACCAGGAACACGATCCAGATAAAAGAACGCTTCAGCTTGATCAGCTCGGCGCGCATACAGCGAAACAGCATCGTTATCATATCGGTCAGACCTCCTTCTTTAAGAAAAGCCGTTTCCCCACGAAATAGAGGATGAGGAAAACGATGAGAAAAGCCAGGAACCAGGGCCAGCGGAACGGGACTTCGTAAAAATGGCTGACGCGGCTTTCCTCATCGTACCAGGAGGAAACCGTCAGCCCCACGATATAGTAGCCCCAGGGCAGGAAGCCGGTCACCTTATCCATGGGGAAAAAGGCGGAGAACACGCCCACAAAGCTTCCCAGAAGCCCGATGAAAAGAGGGATGAGCTGGCTTTCGATGAGCAGGGATAAAATCTGCTGCATGAGAAACAGGGCCCAGCTCACCACGAACAGGACGCCCAGAAAAATGAGGTAATGCCTCACGGGAAACGCCTGCGTGATGGGAATGATCTGTCCGAGCGCCGGAATGAGAAGGGCTTCCAGCGCGGTCAGAAACAGCGCGTACAGGCCGCCAAGCAGGAGTTTGATATCAAAAAGCTGCTTTTTTTCCTGCATGGTGCATAAAAGCTTCCAGGTATTCCCTCTGTTTTCCGCGTCGCAGATGCGGCTCGCCATGACCGCCAGGGCCAGGGGAAGGAAAATGGTATTGTACAGAGGGATTCCAAAGAGCAGGTAAAAATATCCGTCCGCGGCCACCTCCGGCTTGTAGGCGTATTTGTTTGTCGCAAGGATCAGAAATTCAAGAAGCACAACGCCCAGGGGCAGGACCCACAAAAAGCGCCGTCTGGTTTTTCGGATTTCCGCTCTCAGAGCGCGGCTGACAAATCCCGTATTCGCGGCTTCACGCTTCATAAGCTCACCTTCCTTCCGGTCAGATCCAGGAAAATATCCTCCAGATTCTGCTGTAACTCTTCGATGCGCAGAAGGCCGACACCGTTTTCCGCAAGGCCGCTCATGAGGGCGGAAAGCTCCTCATCCGGCATGTCGCGGAAAAGGATGGAGTCCCCGTCCATTTTACAGGCTACCTTCCGGGAGGTCAGATACCCGAAGGCCGCCCGGCTGTTCATGACACGGAGGCGGATCTGTTTTCTGCTGTGCTCGTGCAGATGGGCCAGAGTGTCCTGCCAGATCAGGCAGCCCCGGTCGATGATCCCGGTGTGGGTCGCCATCTGGTCGATCTCGCCGAGCAGGTGGCTGGAGACCATCACCGTTATGCCGTACTGCTTCGGAAGGGAGCAGATCAGCTCCCGCATCTCCTGAATGCCCGCCGGGTCCAGGCCGTTGGTGGGCTCGTCCAGCAGAAGCAGCTTCGGGTTTCCCAGAAGGGCCGCGGCCAGCCCGAGGCGCTGCTTCATGCCGAGAGAATAATGGCCCGCCTTTTTATTCTGCTGTTTTTCCATACGGACGATGTGAAGCACCTCGTCGATGCGTTTTTCCGGCACCTGCTTTAAGAGACAGACGATCTGCAGATTTTCCCGCCCCGTCAGATGGGCGTAATAGGAAGGGGATTCGATCAGGGAGCCCGTTTCCCTCAGGATCTCCAGCCGGTTTCTGTCGTTCAGGGTCTGTCC
The DNA here is from genome assembly GCA_019120525.1 of Candidatus Eisenbergiella stercorigallinarum. Classification (GTDB taxonomy): domain Bacteria; phylum Bacillota; class Clostridia; order Lachnospirales; family Lachnospiraceae; genus Eisenbergiella; species Eisenbergiella stercorigallinarum. The sequence continues at coordinate 2,827 of DWUW01000062.1, forward strand.
CAGGATCTGGGCCTTTCCTTCCGTGGGCTTTACCAGCCCCAGAAGCATCTTCATCGTGGTGCTTTTTCCCGCGCCGTTTGGCCCGAGAAAGCCGTAGATGCTTCCCTCCGGGATCCGCAGATCGATGTGATCCACGCAGAGGGTTTTGTTGTATTCTTTTGTCAGGTTTTGCGTCTGTACCGCGTATTTCATGCTTACCTCCCATTCTGCCGTCTTGTTTTGCCTGCAGATACAGAATAGGGCCTTTTCCTTAAACGCCCGTGACGCCTGCCTTACTTTTACCTTAAATTTTCCGGCGGGCTATGGCGGAGAAGGAATGGCGCGGATATAATGAGAAGAAAGAAGCGGAGCGGGCATGAAGCCGGAGACGGGAAAGGGAGACGGATATGAACAGTATTTATGATGGAAGGCTTCTGGTGGTGGACGACAACGAGGAGCTGTGCCGGATGCTTACGGACATGCTGCATCGGGAGGGTTTCCGGCAGGTGGACACCGCGGGAACCTGCGCGCAGGCGCTTTCCTTTTTTGAAGCGGCGGACGGTCAGGCGGCCATGCCGGATCTGGTGATCCTGGACATCAACCTGCCGGACGGAGACGGGTTTTCTCTGATGCAGAAAATCCGGCTGCGCTCCCAGACGCCGGTGCTGTTTCTGTCCGCAAGGGATGAGGACAACGACAGGCTGCTGGGCCTGGGGCTGGGCGCGGACGATTATATGACGAAGCCCTTTCTGCCGAAGGAGCTGGCGCTTCGCATCACCGCTATCCTGCGGCGCACCTGGTTTTCTCCGGCGAGACAGGAGGAGGCTGCGGAGGTTTTGAAGCTGGGGAGAAAAAGCGTGGATTTCAGCGCGGGGACGGTGACGGACGGGAAGGAGAGCTGCGCGTTTACGGCGAAGGAGCTCGCGATCTTAAAGAAGCTTTACGAGAACCGGGGAAATATCGTGACCTTTGACGCGCTGTGCAACACGGTCTGGGGAGACGAGTATTACGGCTATGAAAACACGCTGATGGTGCATATCCGCAGGCTGCGGGAGAAGATTGAGGAGAATCCCTCAAAACCGGAGTGGCTGCTGACGGTCCGGGGACTGGGATACCGGCTGGCAAAAGAGCGCGAACGGTAAGAGGACCGTAAAGGAACGGTCCGGAAGGAGCGTCAGGGCATATCCGGCCTGGAGCCCGGGAATGGAGAATGATGTGAAAAGCTTATTGCGAATATACAGACGTTATATTTTTTCTGCCCTGTGGATCGCGGGGATGGTGATCTGTGTCAACCTGGTTGTCTTTCTTTCCGTGCAGGCGGTGATTCGTTCCTGGAATGAGGAAAGCGGCTTCTCAGTGCTCAGAAGCCAGCTGAACCGGGTCGCGGCAACGCTTTCGACAGACGAAGAAGGGCAGATAAGCTTGGGAGCGGACGGAGAAGCGGCCCTCGCGGAAGCGGAGGCGCAGTTTGCCTTCCTGTTAAGCGACGACGGGACGAGGATCTGGGGCTGGAACCTGCCGGAGGGAATACAGGAGCATTATACCGTAGGGGAGGTCGCTTCCTTCAGCCGCTGGTATCTGATGGATTATCCGGTGAGGGTCTGGAACTGTGAACAGGGCCTTCTTGTGGTAGCCAATTCCAGGGAAAGCGTCGCCAAATACAGTGTGGAGTATTCCAGAAGCACTTTGCAGAACGTTCCCTTTTTTATCTTGGCCGTGCTCGGCGCGAACCTCCTTCTGATCCTGATCCTCGCTGTTCTGTCCGGCTACCGGCTGTATGAGGGACTGCGTCCCATCGCTTTCGGGCTGGACCGGCTGGTGGACGGGAGAAGGATTGCGGTTCCGGAAAACGGCATCGCCAGGGATCTGGCCGAAAAGCTGAATCAGGTATCCCGCATTCTGGAAATTCAGCGGCAGAACCTGAATCAGAGGGATACGGCGAGAACGGAGTGGATCTCCGGCGTATCCCACGACATCCGGACGCCCCTTTCCATGGTGATGGGCTATGCGGACAGCCTGGAAAATGACGCGACCCTGCCGCTGGAGGCGAGAAAGGAAGCCGGGATCATCCGGGAACAGAGCCTGAAAATCAAAACCCTGATCGAGGATCTGAACCTGACCAGCAAGCTGGAATACCATATGCAGCCCCTGCGTGTGAAGGATTTCATGCCCGCGGCTCTGCTGCGGCAGGCGGTGGTCTCCATCCTGAACGGCGGAGGACAGGGAAGCTGTGAGCTGGAAACGGATATCGATGATGCGCTGGAGCCTGTGGTCATGCGCGGGGACGAGGCGCTTCTGTCCCGGGCGCTGCAGAACCTGATCGGAAACAGCATCCGCCACAATCCGGGCTGCAGGATCTGTGTTTCCGGCAGGCTGGAACGAAAGGACGGACAAAGCCTCTGCGTGCTCAGCGTCAGGGATGACGGAAGCGGAATCCCCGAAGAGGTACGCCGGATCCTGGAGGGGCTGCGCCCGTCAGATCCGGGTGGCCCGCACATCATGGGACTGCGCATTGTCAGCCAGATCACGTCCGCCCATGGCGGACAGATGCGGTTTTCCGCAGACGGGCGGGAGGTGCTTCTGTATCTTCCGACAGCCGGAACGCTGGAAGAAAAGAAAGGGGAGGAGCAGAAATGGTGGGAGATTCTGTGGTACGGAAAAGGAAGGCAGGGACGGCGATAAGGGCCTGCGGCTGCTCGCTGTCCGTTGCCCGTCGAATATCCGCGTTTCTGTGCAGGCAAGCCTGCCCATCCACGCGGCTGTTCTCCGGGGCCAGCTCGCAGCAGGGATGCTCGCTGTCCGTTGCCCGTCAAATATCCGTATGTCTGTGCAGGCAAGCCTGCCCATCCATACGGATGCTTGACGGGCTTATCGCACAAAAAGCGGAAGCAGTGCCCTGAAGACAGGGACTGCTTCCGTCTTTTTCGTGGTCTGTTCAGATGTCTATCGCTGACGGTCCGACTTACTGGGGAATCACGTTGACAGCGCGGATCTTCTTGCTGTCTCTGGGATCAGCCTCGGTATCAAACGTTACGGCCTGGCCTTCCTGCAGAGTCTTGAATCCGTCAACCTGAATGGAAGAATAATGTACGAATACATCCTCTCCGTTGTCAGCGTTGGTGATGAAACCATAGCCTTTTTCAGCGTTGAACCACTTAACTGTACCGTTGCTCATGAGTGGTACCTCCTTAAAAAATGAAAATGATTGATATCCCTGACACGCCCCCTCAAGCCGGGACCATCAGTTTACAGGGCGTCCGGCCGGAACCGGCTGCGCCGAGTATTTGAATGGATGGCTAAAAAAAACACATATCAATGTAAATCTTCGACGTACCCAGGGATTTACAATAATATGTGAATCATGGAATCGTTTGGAATACAAAACAAATATAGCGCCTGAACCGGAAATTGTCAAGATGGTTTTGGAAAAAACAGAAATGTAAAATTTGTGTAAAATTGGGTGAAATACGTTACGCTTCAGCCAGGTCTGCGCATTTCCTGCGCAGACCGTACGAAAACGCACAAGGGCGAAATACAGCGGAATCAGAAACGGGGCTTTCCCGCCGGCGCGATTTATATTATACTGGATTCAAAAACGCGGCATGGAGGTAGACATGTTGATTCAGCTTCCGGAGGATGTGAAAGCCATTCTTCATACATTACAGTCAGCGGGATACGAGGCCTACGCGGTGGGCGGATGTATCCGGGATTCCATCCTTGGGCGGGACCCGGAGGACTGGGATATCACCACCTCGGCAAAGCCGGAGGAGACGAAGGCGCTGTTTGGGAAAACGATCGATACGGGCATTCAGCACGGTACGGTGACGGTCATGCGCCATGGGCGCGGCTATGAGGTAACCACCTACCGGGTGGACGGGGAATATGAGGACGGAAGGCATCCGAAGGAGGTCACGTTTACGGCGAGCCTTGCGGAGGATCTGAGAAGGCGTGATTTCACGGTGAACGCCATGGCCTGCAATGAGGAAGACGGCCTGGTGGATCTGTTCGGCGGACAGGAGGATCTGAAGCGGGGGATCATCCGCTGCGTGGGCGAGCCCGACGAGCGCTTTTCCGAGGACGCGCTGCGCATCATGCGGGCGGTGCGATTCTGCGCCCAGCTGGGCTTTAAGATGGAGGAGCGGACCAGGCAGGCCATCAGGGGCCATGCGCAGAGGCTGCGCCAGGTGAGCGCGGAGCGCATCCAGGTGGAGCTGACCAAGCTCCTTACAAGCCCCCATCCGGATTATCTGCGCATGGCCTGGGAGACCGGCATCACTGCCGTGGTCCTTCCGGAGTTTGACAGACAGATGGCGCAGCCTCAGAACAATCCCCATCACTGCTACAGCGTGGGAGAACACAGCCTGCATGCCATGCAGGCTGTCCGGCCGGATAAGTGCCTGCGGCTGGCCATGCTGCTTCATGATGTGGCAAAGCCTCTGTGCCTGTCCACGGATGAAAACGGGATCGACCATTTCCATGGGCATGCACAGGAAGGGGAGCGGGAGGCTGTGAAGATCCTGAAGCGTCTGCGATATGACAATCATACGGTAGAACTGGTAAGCAGGCTGATAAAGTGGCACGATGTCTTTATCGAGCCGGAGGAAAAAGCGGTGCGTCGGGCAGCGTCCCGGATGGGAAAGGATCTTTTCCCGCTTCTTCTGGAGGTGAAGGCGGCCGATCTCGCGGCGCAGAGCGATTATCGGCGTGAGGAAAAGCGTGCCTGGCTGGAAACAGTCCGAAGCCTTTATGAGCGGATCGAAGCGAAAGGGGACTGCCTGACCTTAAAGGAGCTGGCGGTCACAGGACGGGACCTGATGGAGGCAGGGATAAAGCCCGGGCCCGGCCTGGGACAGGCTCTGCAGTCTCTTCTTGAGATCGTTCTGGAGGATCCCGGAAAAAATACGAAGGAATATCTGCTTTCTTTGCCTCTGAAGGAAACATAACCGGAGCTTCCCTCTCATAAGATAGGTAATACCTGACGGCGGTGCATCCGCTGTCGGCGGATGCCCGGCATGAGAGGGAGGAAGCGGCGTGAATGACAGAGCGGTGAGCATTTTTGAAAACTATGATGTGAAGATCCTTGGCACGGCAAAGGGAAGGGGCGCGCTCCTTGCCGAAACGGAACAGGGGTGGCTGATCCTGAAGGAATACAGGGGGCCCGAGGCAAGGCTGGAGATCCAGGAAAAGCTTCTTCTGGCCGTCCGTGACGCCGGTTTTACCGGGGTGGAACAGCTTCTGCGCAATAAGGAAGGGGAGCTTTTGTCCCGCGATCAGGACCGGACCGCCTATATTGTAAAAACCTGGTTTGAGGGACGGGAATGCAATCTGAGGGATGTGAAGGAATGCCAGAACGCGGTCAGGGCGCTTGGAAGGCTGCATCTTGCCATGGAGCAGCCCCAGCTTGCGGCTCAGTACGGAGGGCATCCCTTCAGCCTGGAAAAGGAATATGCCAGACATAACCGGGAACTGAAGAAGGTGCGCCGGTATCTGAGGGAAAAGGGACGCAAATCGGATTTTGAACGTTTTCTTCTCCACCACTATGACCGGTTTTATGAAAAAGCCCTGGAGACGGAGGAACAGCTGAAAACGGAGGCCGGGAATGGAGCGGATGCCGCCGACGACGCCAGAGGCTGCTTCTGCCACGGTGATTTCCAGCACCATAATCTGCTCTGCTGCCGGGATGGCTTCGCGGTCATCAATTTTGAAAAATATCTGCCGGACAATCCGGTGCGGGATCTTTACCTGTTCCTGCGGAAGCTTCTGGAGAAAAACGCCTGGTCCTCCAGCATTGCCCTGAGTATCATGACCGCCTATGAAACCCAGCGAACTCTTTCCGACCAGGACAGGAAGCAGCTCTACTACCGTTTTGCCTATCCGGAGAAATTCTGGAAGATCGTGAATTTTTACTATAACAGCGGAAAGGCCTGGATCCCGGGAAGGAACCGGGAAAAGCTGGAAAACCTTCTCCGCCAGGAACCGGAAAAAAAGGCGTTTCTTGACAGTGTATTAAAATAGACGGAAAAACGGCAAAAACAGACGCGCTTTTGGATAAGAAACGCGCCGCCCCTGTTTTTCCAATTCCTTCCATATCCCTGGAATCTGCCGTAAAACCGCCGGTTTTTCGGGGAAATACTTGACAAACAAAGAGGGAGCGTATATATATAATATAGTGTCTTAAGAGTTTACTCTTTTTGCATGCCGAACCATTTTAAAATGATCACAGGAGGAGTTCATAATGAACAAAACAGAATTAGTTGCAGCCATGGCTGAAGCGGCTGAGATTTCCAAGAAAGATGCGGAGAAGGCTCTCAAGGCTTTCACGGACGTTGTTGCTGACGAGCTGAAGAAGGGCGAGAAGGTTCAGCTGGTTGGATTCGGGACCTTCGAGGTATCTGAGAGAGCGGCAAGAGAAGGAAGAAACCCTCAGAGCGGCGAAGTAATGCACATCGCGGCTTCCAAGACTCCCAAGTTTAAGGCTGGTAAGGCTTTAAAGGACATGCTCAACGCATAATCCGGAGAGAGGTTTGATCAATTCAGGAGACGGCGGGCGCTTCAAAGGCTGAAGCGTCCGTTTTTTCATTCATGAGAGCCAGGGAGCGATCGGCTTTCATTTGCCGTAGCGTGAAGCGGCAGAACGGAGGAAGATATGAGACTGGACAAATATTTAAAGGTATCACGCCTGATCAAGCGGCGTACCGTGGCGAACGAAGCCTGCGACGCGGGCCGCGTGCTGGTCAATGACAAACCGGCGAAGGCCTCCGCCAACGTGAAGGCGGGTGACATCATCACCATACAGTTCGGCAATAAGGACGTGAAGGTGGAGGTCCTTGACGTGCAGGAGACCGTCCGCAAGGAGAACGCGGGGGAGCTGTTTAAGTATCTGTAGAGGAATCATCTGAAGGTGTGTATCGGGCGCGGTGAAAGGCAGGGATATGGAAAAATGGACATTCTGACAGAATCGAGGGATGGGAAAGCCGCAGGGACAACGATCTTTTCTTTACCTGCAGCCTGATCGAATATATTGCCAGAAAAACGAAAAACAAAAGGGCTGATGTGGTAAATGCGCTGGGCAGGAAGAATATCGAAAAAATCTATGAGCTTGCCGACGTTTATCACAGTGATAATATAGATCGTGTCAGCGATGATTTCATACAGGAAGCAGGCATCGTTTCCGGCAGCTTTGATAATGTCGCTGCCGCTGAATATGCGGTTCCCAGCCACTGGGACATCGGAAAAGTCTATAAACGTCTGATCCTTGGCATTGCAAAGGAAAAGGGAATGGATATCGTGGACGCTCTGTTTGCGGCGTACCATTCTTTTGTCAGCGATAAAATTGACGACTATAACAGCAGCTTCTATTATGACGCGCCGGGGAATATTCTGAACGCCTGGTTATATGGGGAGATTGAATAGCAATCTCCCCTTCCCCTCCTGCGGGATGCCTGTGTCATGCGATCCGTTCAGAAGCATCCGGCCGGTCTATCAAAATACCTCATCGCGGCTTCCGGGCAATGATTCTTTCATAGGCGTGTTCATGATGAATCCCACCCGGATGTGAGTCCTGGAAAGTGCCTTCCGCATGATAAAGAAGCTCCCAGCCCGTATATTTTGCGGGAAGCTCACCCACGTCGAAAAGGCTGTGCGTAAATGGCGCGTTGTCCGGTGTGGCGGGCAGGCGATTGGTGAAAATACCAATTACATTTATCCCGCCCGGAGTTGTGTTTTCCTGCATACGCCGGATGAAAGAATCCCGTGTTTCCTTATAGGGCAGATGCAGAACGCCATGGGAAAGAATGATATCATAGGGCTTATCAAAAACAAAATCAGCCAGGTCACAGACAAAAAAACGGATGAAAACCTTTTCCATCTCTGCAATCTGCCTGGCTTTTTCAATTCCCGCCGCAGAAATATCAAAGGCGTCCACCCGGTTTCCCAGTTTTGCCATAAAAACGGAATTCCGTCCTTCTCCGCAGCCAACGTCCAGAACGGCGGCATTGGAAGGAAAGAGGCGGAAATGCTCTTTCACATCGGCAGTCGGTCCCTTGGAGAAGGCAAAAACCTTCCGGTCAGAGTAGGCGGTTTCCCAAAACGGCTTGTTTTCCATGCTTTCCTCACTTTCCGGGAAGAAAAGATTCCCGATTATGCTGATGTTGAGACAGATTTCCACAACAGCAGTATACCATATTTTTAACGCCGAAAACAGTATCTGAACCCATTCAGATATATTTGCCATACGGATTCCCGGATGATAAAATCAAAAGAAAAGCCAGGTTTTAAAAGGAGGCGCAGACGAAAATGGGAAGATTTGTAAATCCGGACAACGGCGCTTTTCAGGTTGCGCTGAATTCTCAGATCTATGTGGATAAAACCGGCCTGCTGGAATATACCAATCAGGTCATGGATACAGAAAACGCCTTTATCTGCAACAGCCGTCCGCGCCGTTTCGGGAAATCCATCACGGCAGAGATGCTTGCGGCTTACTACAGCAGGGCATGTGATTCGGGAAAAATGTTTGAGGGGCTGAAGATCAGCCGGAGCACATCCTTTTCGGAGCATCTGAACCGGCATGACGTGATCCACCTTGACGTACAGTGGTGCATGCTGGATGCCGGAGGGCCGCAGGCTGTGGTGGGCTATATGAACGGCCATCTGCTTGCGGAGCTGAAAGAGGCATACCCGGAGGCAGCGCTGGAAGGGGAAAAGACCGCTTATGGAGCCATGTCCCGCATCAACACGGAAACCGGAAGGAAGTTTATCATCATTATTGACGAATGGGATGTCCTGATCCGGGATGAGGCGGCCAATCAGGCGGTACAGGAGGAATATATCAATTTTCTCAGGGGGATGTTCAAGGGAAGCGAGCCGAAAAAGTTCATTCGTCTCGCCTGGCTGACGGGGATCCTTCCGATTAAGAAGCTGAAAACCCAGTCCGCTCTGAATAATTTTGACGAGTTCACCATGCTGGATTCGGGCACCCTCGCTCCTTATATCGGATTTACGGAGGAAGAAGTGAGACGGCTGTGTGAGGAATACGGCAGGGATTTTGACAGCGTGAAGCGCTGGTACGATGGCTATCTGCTGAACGGCCTGCATATTTACAACCCCAGAGCGGTCGTCGGCGTGATGCAGAGAGGGAGTTTTCAGAGCTACTGGTCGCAGACGGGAAGCTATGAATCCATCGTCCCGCTGATCAATATGGATTTTGACGGATTGAAGGCGGCGGTTGTGACGATGCTGTCCGGCGCGGCTGTGGAAGTGGATGTGACATCTTTTCAGAACGATATGGTAAACTTTCAGGATAAGGAGGACGTGCTCACCTGCCTGATCCATCTGGGATATCTCGCCTATGACCAGAGAAGCCGGACTGCGTTTATCCCGAATGAAGAAATCCGTCAGGAGCTTACCGCAGCCACGAAAAGAAAAAAGTGGAATGAATTGCTGACATTTCAGCAGGAATCGGAAGAGCTGCTCGACGCGACGCTGAATATGGACGAAGAGGCCGTCGCGGAAGGCATGGAAAAAATCCATACGGAATATGCGCCCGCCATTTCGTACAACAGTGAAAATTCTCTCAGCGGGGTCATTTCTATCGCTTATCTTGGCTCCATGCAGTATTACTATAAGCCTGTCCGAGAGTTCCCGACAGGACGGGGCTTTGCTGATTTTGTGTATCTTCCAAGGTCGGAGTACGCAAAGGATTATCCCGCCCTTCTGATCGAGCTGAAATGGAATCAGAAGGCGGAAACGGCTGTCAGTCAGATAAAAAGCCGGAACTATCCGGAGAGTCTGCAGCAGTATGTGGGGGATATTCTCCTTGTGGGAATCAGCTATGATAAAAAGGACAAAAGGCACAGATGTAAGATGGAAAGGCTGGAAAAGCAGGAGGAAGGAGGAACCGCAGATGGAACGCTGCAGATGGTGTCTTGGTGAAGAAATCGTCCGAAACTATCACGATGAGGAATGGGGAAAGCCGCTCCATGACGACGGGAAGCATTTTGAGTATCTGCTGATGGAAGCGATGCAGTGCGGGCTGAACTGGACGATGATGCTGAAGAAAAGAGAAATTTTCAGGCAATGCTTTGACGGCTTTGATTTTCGGAAGGTCGCGTTGTATGGGGAAGCCGATGTGGAGCGCATCCTGAACACGGAGGGCATGATCCGCTCGAAGAGGAAGATCGAAGCGATCATTAATAACGCGAAGTGCTTTTTAAAGGTCATCGACGAATGGGGCAGCTTTGACAGGTACATCTGGTCCTTTTCGGAGGGGTATACCTTTATCTACAGAAAGCACCAGCGGGGAGAGGGCGAGGCCAGGAATGAGCTGTCGGACAGGCTGAGCCGGGACATGAAAAAGAGAGGCTTCAAATACCTGGGCTCCATCACCATATATTCGCATCTTCAGGCATGCGGGATCATAAACGACCATGAGCCGGGCTGCTTTAAGTACGAAGAGCTCCTGAAGGAAAGCCGGGTGAAATACATTGAAGATTGACACGGAATTTTATCGGAGCCACAAAAAGTTTCTGCTTTTTCTGGTCAGTCAGGCCGTTTCGCAGATGGGATCGGCGATGACGGGCCTGGCGGTTGTCATATGGGCGTATGGAAGCACCGGTCAGGTGATGGCGTCGTCCCTTCTGGCGGTCTGCAGCGCGGTGCCGTATCTGCTGGTCAGTCTGTTTGGCGGCGCTGTGGCGGATCACAGGAATAAGAAAAAAATCATGCTGATCTGCGACATGGCGGCAGCGGCAGGTTCCCTTATCCTTCTGCTGTGCGCCTCCTTTCAGGTTCTGGAGCTGTGGGTCCTCTGTGCCGTCAATGTGCTGAACGGTCTGATGAACGCTTTTCAGGGGCCCGCTTCGCAGGTTTCGGTGACGCTTCTTCTGGAAAAGAGGGATTACGCGAAGGCGGGAGGGATCCAGTCGGCGCTGGGAGCCATATCGGGCATGCTGAGCCCGATCCTTGCGGCGGCGCTGCTTGGGTTTGGCGGGCTGCGGCTGGTGCTTGCGGTGGATCTTGCCACTTTTGCGTTCGCCTTCTTTGTCCTGCTTCTTTTCATCCGGATACCGGACAGCGCAGGGAAGGAGGAAGGAACGGATCTTGGCAGCCTGAGACAGAGCATGAGGGAGGCGGTTGTTTTTCTGAGGGGACAGAAGGGCATCCTGCTTCTGCTGGTACTGTACAGCGTGCTGGAATTTCTGGGAGCCGTTTCCTTTGACAGCATGTATTCCCCGCTTCTTCTCGCAAGAACGGGAAACAGGGAGATCGTTGTGGGAATCGTTTCCTCCGTCGCGGCGGCGGGAGGGCTCTGCGCGAGTCTGTGGATGTCTTTTTCAAAACAGCCGAAAGGAAAGCTGCGGGTCATGTTCGCGGGGAGCGTGATGTGCCTTGCGGGCATCCTGCTTTTCGGGATGGGAAGAAGCCTTCTGTGGTGGTGTATTGTTGTGTTCATCGGCTGCTTCGGATCGCCGGTTTATCAGACCTACCAGACCGTTCTTCTGAGGGAAAGAGTGCCGGTTTCTATGCAGGGGCGGATTTTCTCCCTGCAGGGGATGATCACATCCGGCCTGACGCCGGTGGGATGCCTGTTTGGAGCCGCCCTTGCGGATTCCGTATTTGAGCCGTATATGCGGGAGGCGGGAAATGCGCCGGAGCTTCTTTCCTGGCTGGTGGGATACGGGGACGGCGCGGGCATGGGGCTGCTGTTCGTGCTCGCGGGATCGGCGGGAATCGTGATCTGTATCCTGATGAGCAGAAGCGCTGGCATCCGGGAGCTGGAAGAAAAAACCCCGCTCTGAAGTCGGCAAACCGGCCGGCGAGGAAGCCCAGCTCATATTTTCCTGCCCTCCCACATATATTTCTAACAGAAAAAAAGGGAGGAGTGGGAGCGATGGAAGATCTGAACGCGGGCAGGATGAAACCGCATAAAATCATCATGACGGACCGGAATGTGTGCAACATCACCGGAGTCTGCGACGTGCTGTCCTTCGACGTTGCCGAGGTCCTGCTGGAAACGGAGCAGGGCATGCTCATGATCAAGGGAAACGACCTGCACGTGAGCCGCCTGATGCTGGACAAGGGGGAAGTGGACGTGGACGGCAAAATAGACAGCCTGACCTATTCGGAAAGCGCGGGATATGCTGCGAAGGGAGAATCGTTTTTTGCGAGACTTTTCAAATAGCGCGGCAGGACGTGCGGAAATGGGGCAGGTATGAGCGGTCAGATCATGGCGGAGGTATGGTTTGTGCTCCATTCCTTTCTTCTCGGGGCGGGGATAACCTTCTGCTACGACTTTTTCCGTATCCTGAGACGGGTAGTCCCGCATGGGATCCTCTGGATCTCCCTGGAGGATATGGTCTTCTGGCTGATGACGGCTGGCGGTATCTTTTCTCTCCTGTACTATGAAAACAACGGTGTGTTCCGATGGATTGCCGTGTTCAGCGCGGGGGCGGGCATGTTTGTATACAAGAGGACGCTGAGCGGGCTTTTTGTACGCCTGGTTTCGGGAGCGGCAAACGCGGCGCTGCGGTTCCTGAAAAAAATCCTGAGAAAGCTTGCCGCGCCTTTTTACGCTTTGCTGCGTTTGGGAAGGCGGAAGGTGCAGAGAGCTGTGCGCAGGGCGGCGCCGGCGCTTCGGATCCGGCAAAAAAGGCTGAATTTACGGTTGACGGCATGGAAGAAAAAGCTTAGAATAATGGTTACAGACCGGGGGAAAAAGAGGTGTGAACGGTGATAAAGAGGAGAGTGGTCTTCCGCAGGAAACGCCAGAACCGTCTTGGCATGTTTCTGGTAACGCTCGTAGTTCTGATGCTTCTTGTGGTGGTTTCCATCAACAGTATCGGGCTGCGCCAGAAGCGCGCGTCCTATCAGGAGCGGGAACAGGCGCTGCAGGAGCAGATTGACGCGGAAGAAGACAGGAAGCTTCAGATAGAAGAATACAGGAAATATACGCAGACCAAGAAATACGTCGAAGAGGTGGCGAAGGATAAGCTGGGCCTGGTCAATCCGGGCGAGATCATCTATAAGCCCGAAGAATAAGGAGGAATCGGAACGCAGTCAGAAGCGGCCGGTTCCTCTTTTGTTCTGCCCATCCCGGGCAGTTTTGGCAGGCGGGGATCCATGCGTATCCGCGGCAGCGGGCAGTTCCCTGTTCGGAAAAAGGCGCGGCATGACAGAATTTGAAGGATTTCAGGGATGTGTCCGGGAAAAGCCGCACACGCTTTGACAAATCCTGCGCCGGGAATGGAATATAATGGGACGTAAACCGGGAAACGGAAGTTGGAAAGGAAGAACCGGAGCATACGCCGCCCCGGGAACGGAGGCTGGCGGGAAAGGCGGCAGGCAGATGAAAAACAGGGGATCCGCAGATACGGTACAGTCCGAATATCTGCTGGAATACGGCAGAAGAAAGATCCGGGTGTGCGCGGATACGTTTCAGAATCTGGCGCAGATCTTTTCGGAGGAAAGAGAGGACGAGGAACAGCAGCCGGAACGGGCCTTTTTTTATCTGAAAAAAAGCCTGGAGAGGGAACGGAGGCTGTTTGCGGAAAATCTGAAGGAGATGGCGGAGCTGATGAACCGGACGTCGCAGGAATCCGTCCGGTTCCTGCGGCTGGGAAAACGGAGGAAACGGCAGCTTGTCAGAGCGCTTGCCGGGGAAGGGCTGAACGCGGAGGATGTCTATCTGGTACAGAGAGGAAACGGGCGCATGGAGCTGTCCCTTCTTCTGTCCGCCAGGCAGGCCCGGAGCCGTGGAACGCGGACGGCGCAGGAAGCGGCGGATCTTCTGTCCGTGATCCTGGACATGCGGCTGGTTCCATCCGGCCAGAATCCTTTTTTTATCGGCACAGAGCCGGTGTGCTGTTTCTTTGAGGAGGAACCGGCCTACGTGTGGCTGACGGGAACTGCCCGGGCGGTCAGGGAAACGGAGACGGTCTCAGGGGACAATTTTGCCTTTTTTGAAGCGGGGGACGCCGGCCTGGTGCTGGCCCTGTCGGACGGCATGGGATCCGGTGAGGCGGCCTGCCGGGACAGCGAGGCTGTGGTGGATATGGCGGAAAACATGCTGGAAGCGGGGATCGACGCGCAGATGGCGGTCCGGCTGATGAACAGCGCCATGGCAGGGGAAGGCAGCATGGAATGTCTGCCGACCCTGGATCTGTGTACCCTGGATCTGCATGAGGGCGAATGCACCTTTTTAAAGGCGGGCGCGGCAGCGAGCTTTGTCAAACACGGGAGCGTAGTGGAGCGGATCGGCGGCGCTTCGCTTCCGCTGGGAGCCCTGGGCGAGTCCCGGCCGCAGCCGGTGAAGAGAGACCTGTCGGACGGCGACTATATCATCCTGATGACGGACGGCATGGCGGAGAGCTGGCCGGACGGAGAGGGAGAAAAGCGGCTGGAAACGCTTCTTTCCGGAATGAACGGCATTTCCCCTTCCGAAATGGCGGGTCTTCTGCTGCGGGCGGCCATAGAACAGCGCGGCGGAAGGATCCGGGACGATATGACGGTGCTCTGCGCAGGGATCTGGGAAAAAAAGGACGGAGACGGGGAAGGATAGAAATGCGGCCGCGGGGATCTCTGAAAACAGAGGTTTGACTTGTGCCAGGATTTTGGATATATTTTGGATATGGCGCCGGGAAAACGGGGAGCCTGTAGGCAGAGGCGCGCGGCACGGAAACGGCGAAACGACGGCGCGGCAGGAAAGGAGAGGGCTGTCTGAATGGGTACAAAAGAAGCGGAACAGCTGCCGGAAAAGGTCCGCCTGTATATGGAAAAAGAAAATATGGCGCGTCCGGGGAACCGGATTCTCGCGGGCGTATCCGGCGGGGCTGATTCGGTCTGCCTGCTTGCGGTGCTGCTGCGGCTCGGGAAGGAATACGGCTGGAAGATCGGCGCAGTGCATGTAAACCACGGCCTGAGGAAGGAAGCGGGAGAGGACGCGGACTTTGTGGAGGAGCTGTGCGGCAGATGGGGCGTGCCGTTTTTCCTGAAGGAAGAGGATGTGGGAAAACAGGCGGAAGAGTGGCGCATGTCCGTGGAGGAAGCCGGACGGAGGGTGCGTTATCAGGCCTTTCATGAAGCGGCGGAGCGCTTCGGCGCGGACCGGGTCGCGGTGGCCCATAACCGCAACGACCGGGCGGAGACCCTGCTATTCCATCTGTTCCGGGGAACCGGGCTGAAGGGCATGGCTTCCATCCGGCCCGTGCGGGGAGAGATTATCCGGCCTCTTCTGGATACGGGACGGGAAGAGATCGAGGACTGGCTGAAGAAAAACGGGATCGCCTGGCGCACGGACGCTTCCAATGAGACGGACGCCTATACCAGAAACCGGATCCGCAGGCAGGTGCTTCCCTATGTGGAGCGGGAGATCTGCGCGGAGGCCGGCGTCCATCTGGCGCAGGCGGCGCAGCTTCTGATGCAGACATCGGACTTTGTGGAGCGGAAGGCGCGCGCACGTCTGGCGGAGTGTCTGGCTTTTGAGGAAGAACGGGCGGCGGGACTGGATGTGAAAGCCTTCCTGGAAAGCGAAGAGCTGCTGCAGGGCCAGATGCTGAAGCTGCTCCTGGAACGGCTGTCAGAGGGCGGAAGGGATATCGGACAGCGGCATGTGCAGGACGTGCGGACGCTTTTCCTGCGCCAGAGCGGACGAAGCCTTTCCCTTCCGGGCGGCCTGGAAGCCAGGCGGGATTTCGGGCAGGTCATCCTGCGGAAAAAGACGGACAGGATCGGAGAGGATGTCTTCGCAGGGGAGCCGTCCGAAGCCGCAGGTTCCGCTAAGGCCCTGCCCGGAGACAGGGATCTTCTGGAAGAGATCCGGGAAAACGGTTCCACATCGGTACGGATCCCGGGTATGGGAACCCTGGAGATCACCCTTGTACGCTGGGAAAAAACACGTGGAATTGAACAAAAGACGTATACGAAATGGCTGGATTATGATAGAATAAAGTCTCTGGTACTGCGTACCAGAAGGTCCGGCGATTATCTTGCGGTCAACGACAGGCTGCAGAAGAAGAGCCTGAAGGCGTATCTGATCCAGGAAAAGGTGCCGGCGGCGGAACGGGAAGCGCTGCCCCTGCTGGCGGACGGAAGCCACATTCTGTGGGTGATCGGACACCGGATCAGCAGCGCGGCGAAGGTAACGGAATCAACCGAAAAAGTGCTTCAGATATACTTAAGAGGAGGAAAGGAAAATGGCTGAAAGAGTCAGAGTGCTGCTGTCAGAGGAAGAAGTGGACGCGCGCATCAAGGAGATCGGGGAACAGATCAGCAGGGATTACGCGGGAAAGCAGGTACATCTGCTCTGCGTGCTCAAGGGCGGGAGCTTTTTCATGTGCGAGCTGGCAAAGCGGATCACGGTCCCGGTTTCCCTGGACTTCATGTCGGTTTCCAGCTACGGAAGCTCCACCAAGTCCAGCGGGGTGGTAAAGATCGTGAAGGATCTGGACGAGCCGCTGAAGGATAAGGATGTGATCATCGTGGAGGATATCGTGGATTCCGGCAGGACGCTGAGCTACCTGATGGAGATGATGCGCGACCGCGGCCCTAGAAGCCTGAAGCTCTGCACGCTGCTGGACAAGCCTGAGCGCAGGGTGGTGGATGTGAAGGTGGATTATACCGGCTTTCAGATCCCCGACGAGTTTGTGGTGGGATACGGCCTGGACTATGACCAGAGATACCGCAACCTTCCCTACATCGGCGTGGTGGAATTTGACGGCTGAGGTTTTGGCAGTAAAAAAAGCCGCTTCGGCGGCAAAACAGGAGGACAGAATTGGTTAGGAACGGCAGAGGCATAAACCTGGTTTTCATTCTGCTGCTGGGAGCGCTCCTGGTCATGGTATGGACCAGCTCCCTGAATCAGGTACAGGATAATTATACGGAAGGGGCTCTGCGGCAGGATCTGGAGGAAGGGCTGGTGACCGGCGCGGTGATCGGCCAGAACCCGGAGACGCCGACGGGCTCCGTTACCGTGTCGCTTTCGGACGGACGCAGCAGGACGGCCTATGTGACGGATGTGGAGGACGCGGTCGCGCTGCTTGAGCAGTATGAGATCGATCCGCTGGTGCGGGATGTGCCGCAGGAAAGCTGGTTCATGAATTACATGCTTCCGGTGCTGGTGATGGCGGCGGTGATCATGATCTTTTTCTTCATGATGATGAACGCCCAGAACGCGGGAGCGGGCTCCGGCGGGAACAAGATGATGAACTTCGGCAAGAGCCGCGCCAGGATGAGTACGGGAAAGGATAACAAGATTACCCTGAAGGACGTGGCGGGCCTGAAGGAGGAAAAGGAGGACCTGGAGGAGATCATCGATTTCCTGAGAGAGCCCTCCAAATATACGAAGGTGGGGGCAAGGATCCCCAAGGGCGTCCTTCTGGAGGGACCGCCCGGAACGGGAAAGACCCTGCTCGCGAAGGCCATCGCCGGTGAAGCGAACGTGCCCTTCTTCAGCATCTCCGGCTCCGATTTCGTGGAGATGTTCGTGGGCGTGGGAGCTTCCCGCGTGCGCGACCTGTTTGAGGACGCGAAAAAGAATTCTCCCTGCATCGTGTTCATCGACGAGATCGATGCCGTGGCCAGGCGCCGCGGGACGGGCATGGGGGGCGGCCATGACGAAAGGGAACAGACCCTGAACCAGCTGCTGGTGGAGATGGACGGCTTCGGCGTGAACGAGGGCATCATCGTGCTGGCGGCCACGAACCGGGTGGATATCCTGGATCCGGCCATCCTGCGCCCCGGACGCTTTGACAGAAAGATCGCGGTGGGCACGCCGGATGTGGGCGGAAGGGAGGATATCCTGAAGCTGCACGCCAGGAACAAGCCTCTGGCGGAGGATGTGGATCTGAAGCAGGTGGCCCAGACCACCGCGGGCTTTACCGGCGCGGACCTGGAAAACCTGCTGAACGAGGCGGCGATCCTTGCCGC
>DWUW01000063.1 GCA_019120525.1 Candidatus Eisenbergiella stercorigallinarum
AGACAGGAATTTTCCGCTATGGAAAAAGGAATCAACCGCAGTATTTTCCCGCCCATGAAAAGCAACAAATAACAGGATACGTTAGTTTTTCCATATTATAGGCTATTATATTTTCTCCGTCAATATTATACAATGAAGACAGAATATGCGGTTTTAATGCCGCCTTGCGGCGGCGGAAAGGCGGGAAAAGCTCTGCTTTTCCCTGGAAATTGGCCTTACGGCCAATTTCTTCACGATTTTAATGCCGCCTTGCGGCGGCGGAAAGGCGGGAAAAGCTTCGCTTTTCCCTGGAAATTGGCCTTATGGCCAATTTCTTCACGATTTTAATGCCGCCTTGCGGCGGCGGAAAGGAGAGGTATGGTTACTGTAAACATCAAGGAGAAGGAATGGCTGGAGGAGGTATATGGCAGGATCTGCGCGAAGATGGAGGCGACGGTGGAGCGCAACCGTCATAAGATCCCTTATACGGCGGAAAACGGGGTTTTCAACGATCTGAGCGAAAAGGATCCTACCTGGTGGACGAACGGCTTCTGGGGCGGCATCCTCTGGCAGCTCTATCATGCCACAGGAAAGGAGCTGTACCGGGAAACGGCGGAAGAACTGGAAGACAAGCTGGATCAGTGCCTGATGAGCCATAAGGGGATGGACCACGACAGCGGCTTCCGCTGGCTTCCCACATCGGTGGTGAATTACCGGCTGACGGGAAATGAGAGTTCCTACAACCGGGCGCGGCTGGCTGCGGACAATATGGCGGGGCGCTTCAATCCGGCCGGGCACTTCATCCGCGCCTGGAACGACTGGGGCGACGGCCAGAAGACCGGCTGGGCGATCATCGACTGCATGATGAACCTTCCGCTTCTGTACTGGGCCTACGAGCAGATTGAGGATCCCAGATATCTGCAGATCGCCACAGCCCACGCGGACATGGCCATGAAGTGCTTTATCCGTCCGGACGGCTCCGCGAAGCATATCGTGGAATTTGACCCGGCCACGGGCGAGTATATCTGTTCCCATGGCGGACAGGGCTGCGGCCACGGCTCCTCCTGGACCAGAGGACAGGCCTGGGCGCTTTACGGCTTTACCCTCAGCTACATCCACACGAAGAATCCGGAATACCTGGCCTGCGCCAAACGGGTAGCCAATTATTTCCTGGTAAATACCCCGGATACCAACCTGGTTCCCGTGGATTTCCGCCAGCCCGCCGACTGCACGCTGGAGGATTCCACCGCCGCTGCCATCGCGGCCTGCGGCCTTCTGGAGATCGCCAAATGCGTGGAGGGCAGGGAGCAGGATATCTATCATAACGCGGCCGTCACCCTCCTGTACACGCTGGATACGAAGCGCTGCGACTGGGACGTGAACCGGGATTCCATCGTCCAGAAATGCACCGCCGCCTTCCATGATGAAAAGCATGAGTTCCCCATCATCTACGGCGATTACTATTTTATCGAAGCCATCTGGAAGCTGACCGGACACGAAGTCTTTATCTGGTAAACATACCCTGACGGGAATTGGCCCTGCGGCCAATTCCCTGAATCAATGCCGTCTGTTGACGGCGGGAAAATCGGAGATTTTCCCTGGAAGGAGAGGAAATTATGGCATTTCAGCCTGAGACACTGGATTTTGAAAAAAGCCCCTATACCGGGCTGGTGAGGGAAAGCTGGATCGAGGCGGGGAAGTATCTGCTGGAAGGGATCTTTAAAAATATCGCCCGCTTTGAGGATCCGGTGGTGCTTCCGAGAAAGGAAACGGAGATCACCTATCCTCACAAAAACGCGTCCCCTGACGCGCTGGAAACAGAAAAAAAAGCGGAGATGTTTGAAGGGCTTGCCAGAAGCTTTTTCATCGCCGCCCCGCTCATCCATGACGATCCGGAGCTGACCGTCTGCGGGTATTCCATGCGTGAGTATTACAAGAGCCAGGTGCTTCGGACCTGCACGCCGGGAGATCCGGTTTCCGCGGGAACCTATGGGCAGCTTCAGGCAATGAACGGCAATCAGCCCTTCCGGGCTTATCAGCAGACGGTGGAAACCTGCGCGCTGGTCATCTGCCTGTGGATCTGCCGGGATGAGATCTGGGCCTCCTACACCAAAGAGGAAAAGGATCTGATCGCCGCTTTCCTCAGCGGCTTCGCCCATGCCAGCACTGTGCCGCAGAACTGGCGGCTTTTCAACATGCTGGATATGGCCTTTCTGCATATGGAGGGCTATCCCATCGAAGAGGATATCATGCTGGACCATGCCCAGGCCGTGCTGAATTTCTACGTGGGCGACGGCTGGTACCGGGACGGACATTCCTTTGACTATTATTCCTGCTGGGCCTTCAACGTGTACGCGCCCATCTGGAATCAGTGGTACGGCTATGAGAACGCGCCGGACATCGCGGCCCGGTTTGAGGAGCATTCCAATAAACTGATGGAAACCTACGCGGACTTTTTTGACCGGGACGGCTTCACCAACATGTGGGGCCGGAGCAATATTTACCGGAACGCTTCCACCAGCGCCTTTGACGGAAATCTGTTTTTAAGGCACCCTGCCGTGGATCCCGGACTTGCCAGAAGGATCTCCTCCGGTGCTCTGATGCAGTTTTTATCCAGAGACGACGTGCTGTATAAGGGCGCGTTCACGCTGGGCTTCTACGGTCAGTTTTCTCCGCTGGTACAGGGCTATTCCTGCGCGGAGTCCCCGTTCTGGATGGGGAAGGCCTTCCTGTGCCTGCACCTTCCCGCGGATCATCCCTTCTGGACCGCGAAGGAAAACAACGGCACCTGGGAGAAGCTGAAAACGGGAGAGGTGAAGGAAACCGCCTTAAACGGGCCGGCCCTCTGCTTTACCAATCATGAGGCAAACGGGGAGACCATCCTGCGCACCGGAAAGGTGGTAAAGGCTCCGGATGATCTGCACGGCATGTGGAATTACGGGAAGCTTTCCTTCAATACCAAATATCCCTGGGAGTCCTCCCCCGTTCCGCAGGAGGGCGAGGCCGTTCGTGTCGGCGGGGTGGAAGCCCAGCAGTATGTGCTGAAGGATGTGACCACGGATACCCTGCAGCTTCCCAACGTCATTTTCTGGAGCGGAGAACGGGACGGCGTCCTGTACCGCAGAGAATATTTCAATTTCAATCTGGAAACGGAGGAGCACTGGATCCAGGCCATGAACCTGGCGGACTTCCCGGTCTCCTGCGGTATCATGCGCGTGGACAGACACAAGCTGCACCGCAGGCCCGTGACCTTCACGCTCGGCTCCTACGGCTTTCCGGACAACGGCACGCAGATCCTGCGGTACACGCAGGAAGGCGTTCAGCAGGGCGCTGACGCTTCTCACGCTTCCTATCTTTCCAACGGCGTGCGGCGCACGGCGCAGGCCATCGTCCTGAAGGGAAAGGATTCTCAGGGGAAAGAGCGGCAGATGGCGATGACCGTCTATGACGGCTGGGAAAGCCTGGATGTGCTGACCAGTGAGGGAACCAATCCGGACTCCGGGCGGTCCCTGATCCTGTATGCTTCCTCCACCTTTAGAAAGCAGTACGGCGGCTATGAGCCCTACGTGATGATCTCCCAGGTGATCACAAAAGAGAGCGCGGAGGACTTCACCGAAGAGGAGCTGTTCCCCATCCGCTCCGTTACCTATGAAGACACAAAGGGAACGGGAGCATACGGAACCGTTACCGTGGAGCTGAAGGACGGGACCGTGAAAAAAGTAAATTATGACGGGATCGAGGGGCATATGACGCTGTAACGGCGCAGCGCTCTGAGCGTTCCCTGTTCTGACGGTTTTTCCATTTAACGGCTTCGGGCCGCGGCCGCTTCCCGCAGATGGGAAAACGGCCGCGGCCCTTTTTTCTGTAAAAGCTCCGGACGCCGGCGCAGCGTCACTCCTGATGCAGGATATGATGATCCTCCAGCAGCTTTTCCACCGCTGTCCTGTGCAGCAGATGAAGGAGCGGCTTTTTCAGGGCGTTAAGCGGCCCCGGAAGTTCGATATCGAGCGGGGATTTCCCGTCCATCAGCTTCACGGAAGCATCCAGCAGGTCGCGGATATCGTACACGCTCCCCCAGACCTCCGGCACGCCCCGGTCCACGCCGAGAAGGCCGTATACCGCCTCCATGGCTGTGCGTACCGAATATTCCGTGGTGAATACGGTGTCTCTGGGCGTCTGGGCAAACTGCCCCAGGAAGGCGAAATTCACACAGCCGTCCGGGATCACATCCGGCCGGTCCCCCTTTGTCCGTGGCATGAAAAACGCGGTGATATAGGGCATCATGGTAGGAACGCAGACCGCGCTGTTTTCCGCGAGGCCGGGGATCTGATCCACGGGTACGCCGAGGTGGTACAGCCATTCCTGCGTGATCTCCGCCCCGGTACAGTCCTTCATGGGCTTTTTCACAAAATCTCCGGGCACATCCGTGAACAGGCCGTAGACCCAGACACATACCTGCTCCGGCTTCTGCTCCTTAAACTGCCCCTGCCGGTTGATGGTCCAGCTTAAAAGCCACGAGGAATCCCGGCAGCTTACGATGCCGCCCGTCACCACGCGCCCGGTGCGGGGATCCCGCTTGCAGATGTTGGTGATATAGGGAAGGATCTTATCGTCCAGCGTGGTCACGGTGGCGGATTCCCAGTTGGTCTTTCCAATATCCGAGCAGAATTTTTCCGGACGGCCGAAGGACGGATCCTGCTTCGCGATCTTCTTCCAGAGCTCCCAGCAGCCGCTGGTCCTCACCTCCGCGTCGCCGTTCGGCGCGTGATGCTGGTCGCCGTAAATGGTGCCCTCCGTGCAGCTTCCGTTGGTCACGAACACCAGATCCTTTTCCGTCAGAAGGATCCCCGTTTCCGCTCCGTTCACCCTGCATTCGATGGCGGTAGCGATCTTTTTCCCTTCCCGGTGCTCAAAGAGCACGTTGGTCACCTCCGTGCCGAACTGAAAATCCACCCCCGCGTCCTCCAGATATCTCTGCATGGGCAGGATCAGGGATTCGTACTGGTTATACCGGGTGAATTTCAGGGCGCTGAAATCCGGCAGGCCGCCGATATGATGGAGGAACCGCTGAAAATACAGCTTCATCTCCAGCGCGCTGTGCCAGTTTTCAAAGGCGAACATGGTCCGCCAGTACAGCCAGAAGGTGGAATCGAACACCTCCTCATCGAATACGTCTTCGATGGTCTTGTCATACAGATCCTCGTCCCTTGTCATAAAAAGCTTCATGATCTCCATGCAGCCCTTCTGGCTCAGGTTGAATTTGCCGTCCGTATGCGCGTCCCTTCCTCTCTTTTCCGTGGCCCTGCAGAGGGAATAGTTGGGATCGTGCTTGTTCAGCCAGTAAAACTCGTCCAGCACCGACGCGCCGGGAATCTCCAGGGAGGGAATGCTGCGGAACAGATCCCACAGGCATTCAAAATGATCCTCCATCTCCCTTCCTCCGCGCATCACATAGCCGCGGGTCGGGTCGTGGATTCCGTCGCAGGCGCCGCCCGCCACATCCATGGCCTCCAGGATGTGGATATGATCCCCGGGCATCTGTCCGTCCCGCACCAGAAAGCAGGCCGCCGCCAGGGACGCCAGGCCGCTTCCCACGATATAGGCGCTTTTCTCCTCCACGCCCTCCGGCTTCTCCGGACGGGCAAAGGCCTCATAGTTGCCGCTGCTGTAGTAGATCCCCTTGCTGTTTCTGGCGTTCTTTCCCAGCTCCGTATTCCGGTATGCGCTCCGGGAAGCGGCTTCCTGCTCCGTTTTTCTCCTCGCGTTCTCCTTCGATTTCTTTACCGCCAGCGCCGCCGCTCCCGCGCCTGCCAGGAGCACCGATGCCGTGCCGAGCTTCGTTCCTTTTTTTGCCATGAAAATCATCCTTTCTTTTTCTGTACAGTCTGCCTGTTTTCTGTTTCTGTATCCATCATAGGATGATTTTCCTGCGCTTTCCATTTACAGATTGGGGGCGGTGATAAAAAACTTATCATCCGCCCTCATCTGATAAAAAATTCCGTATGGAATTCGTGATATTCCCCTTCATCACCGTGCTGATCCGCTCCGTGATCTCCCGATAGTCCTCCTTCATGCCCGTCCGCACCCAGTCCAGCATGACGCCAACAAAGCTGTATTTGTAAAAATCGGCGATAAAGCTTTTTTCCTCCTCCGAAATGCCGGTTCCGGCGGCCTTTTCCTCCACCACGCCCCGGATCAGGGCGCGGGTGAGCTGAAACAGATAGTTCTCGATCTGCTCCCTGCTGACCGAACGGTAGACGTTCAGGATAAACGGTTTGTTTTCCAGCACGGCCTCAAAGATCTGTTCCAGCCCCTCCTGCCAGGTATCATAGGTCTTTTTTCCCTGCAGCGCCCTCGCCGCGTCCTCCAGGCAGACCCATTCCACCAGATCATAAATATCCTTAAAATGATAGTAAAAGGCCATCCGGCTGATGCCGCAGTCCGCGGTCAGGTCGCTGATGGTGATCTTATCCAGCGGTTTCTGAAGAAGCAGCCTTTTTAACGACGCTTCCAGGTCATATTTTGTTCTGTTCGGCATGGTTTCCCCCGTTTCCCTTCCCTGCGCGGCCGCAGCCGCTGTCCGGTTTCTTTCCATAATATACATGTTTCGTACCGTTCTGTCCATTCCCCTGCCATAAAAAGCATTCTATAATAGGGAAAAAGGAAAGGGAGAGGAATTTTTATGAAAGAAAATCTCAGATTAAAGGAGCTTGACGGACGCGGCACCCGGCTGACCGACCCGGTGCTGCTGGCAAGGGAAGCGGATAACCGGAGCTACATGATGCATCTGGAAAACCGTTTCCTGCTGCTGAATTATAACCTGGAGGCCGGAAGGGATTCTTCCTCCGACGTACCCGAAGGCATCCATACGGGCTGGGAATTTCCCACCTGCCAGCTGAGGGGGCATTTCCTCGGCCACTGGCTTTCCGCCGCAGCCATGCATTACCGGGAAACCGGGGATATGGAGCTGAAAGCGAAGGCGGACGCCATCGTTTCCGAGCTCGCGGAATGCCAGAAGGAAAACGGCGGGCAATGGGTCGGCCCTTTTCCGGAAAAATACCTGTACTGGATCGCGGAGGGCAAGCCCGTATGGGCGCCGCATTATACGCTCCACAAAATATTCATGGGGCTTCTCGACATGTATGAATATGCCGGAAATGAAACCGCCCTTCAGATCGCCGAACGCTTTGCGGACTGGTTTTATGAATGGAGCGGGAAATACAGCCGAGAGCAGTTTGACGACATTCTGGATTTCGAAACGGGAGGGATGCTGGAGATCTGGGTACAGCTTTATGAACTCACCGGAAACGCACGCTACCGTACCCTGATGGACCGGTATTACCGGGGCCGTCTCTTCGACGCGCTCCTGCGGGGAGAAGACGTGCTCACCAACATGCATGCCAACACCACCATTCCGGAGATCATCGGCTGCGCCCGCGCCTATGACGCCACCGGCGAGGAAAAATGGCGTGACATCGCGGAAAACTACTGGCGGCTCGCCGTCACCGAACGGGGCGCTTATGCCACCGGCGGCCAGACCTGCGGGGAGATCTGGTCTCCCATGAAAAAGCTTTCCGCCCGTCTCGGGCAGAAGGGCCAGGAGCACTGCACCGTTTACAATATGATGCGGCTTGCCGGTTTCCTGTTCCGCTGGAGCGGCGATCCATCCTTCCTGGATTATCAGGAAAAGCTTCTCTATAACGGGATCATGGCGCAGGGCTACTGGCACAGCAGCCTGAGCCACGGTTTTACCAGCCCTTATCCGAAGGAAGGCCTTCTTACCTATTTCCTTCCCATGCAGGCGGGAGGCCGCAAGGGCTGGAGCAGCAAAACCGGGGATTTCTTCTGCTGCCACGGCACGCTGGTACAGGCGAACGCAGCCTTCAACAGGGGACTCTACCATCAGTCCGGAAATACTCTTTACGTCAGCCAGTATTTTGACAGCGAGGTGCATTTTACGGTGGAAGGGCGGCCCGTAACGCTTCTGCAGAAAGCGGATCCGCTCACCGGAAGCGCCCATCTGTCAAGCGACTCCTCCGCCAGACAGTCTGTTCTGGAGGATACCCGCAAGTATCCCTCCAATCCCGACTGCCTCGCGCCCTGCCTGCGGATCGACGTCCCGGAGGAGACCGAATTCACCCTGATGCTTCGCATTCCCGCCTGGGTGCAGAAGGAAGCCCGCATCATCGTTAACCAGGAGGAGCCTTTATGCATCAGCCGCGCCTCCTGCTTCGTCCCTCTTTCCCGTACCTGGAAAAAGGGCGATGTGATCCGCATCCTGCTTCCCAGGGCGGTCACCTCCTGCCCGCTTCCCGACCAGAACGACATGGCAGCCTTCCTTTACGGCCCGGTGGTGCTGGCGGGACTGTGCGATGAGGAACGGACGCTGCGCGTGCCCGACCCGTCCCGTCCGGAGCAAATCCTCGTCCATGACAACGAAAGGGAATGGGGAAGCTGGAAGTCCACCTTCCGCGCCACGGGCCAGGAACGGGGCATCCGCTTCATCCCGCTGCATGAGGTGGGATACGAACCCTACAGCATCTATTTCCCTGTCCGGAAGGAAAGACCTGGGGAGCTTTGACTCTGCCGGAGCATTGCTGATTGAAAAATGTGCCATCAGGCACATTTTTCAATCTTTCTCCAAAAGGGATCATTTTTTCATCAGTATCTTTCCTCCGTATAATCTGTTCTATTATATCAGTTTTTTACAGAATCCACACATCTGCCGTCAGCAGTCTATATGTCTGACAATGTTTTTTGAAAAGGAGCTTCTCCATGTATGTTCTCGTTTCCGGCAATCAGGACTGCCCTCCTTACAAATCCATGGTTTACGGCCTGCTCAATACGGGCTGCTATGAACAGACAATCGTAATCAATCCTTATGAAAAGTGTTTTCTGCTTATGGACTATCTGAATAAGGATACCAGACAGCCGACACCCCGGTATCAATGCATCAATTCCCGCCAGGATGGATGGATTACCTGTGAAAGGGTCTTTTTGCTGAAGCTTAATGCATACTGCCGGGAAAGAGGCCACGATGCCCGTCTCGTCTGTTTCAGAGGATATCCGGAGGTCTTTTACGATTTTTCCTTTCTGCTGCGTCTGATGAGGGGAAAGCATGTCCCTGTGGCTGATGCTGCCATCCCGCTGCGTACCAACGAAGATGCGGAACAATGGAATTATATCCGGACGCAGCAGGATGCCGATGCGCTGATGGACCTGTTCGTGGGCTTTCACGATTCCACGCTGAACCGGCTGACCTATGAAGAGGAATACGGAAAGGCAAAGCTGACAGCCCTCTTTGATAACTCAGGCTGGTTCGGCGTTATCGAACTGTGCTTTGAAGGGCTGCTTGCCCTGAATCTGCGCCCTCCTCTGGAAAACTGCTCCAGAGAAATTTTCTCCGCCACGCTTCTTTTCCGGGAGGAATCTGTTTTCTGGGCGGACGACGAACTCACAGAGGAAAATCCTCCCGGCCAGTGCACTTGGATTAAGGCGCTGAGTCTGAAGTGGCGGCAGGTAAAATAGACGTTCTTAAAAGTCACCGGCGCGCGCGCCGTCTCCCACATCAAACAGATAAATGGAAAAGCTCTCTCCTTCCGTTTCCTTTCCATAATGAAGCGGCAGATATTCCGCGGGGAACGCGATCTCCTTCGGCTCCTGGAACTGGAGGAATACATAGGCGATCCGGTTTCCGTCCAGAAGCAGCGCATATTCCCAGCAGTGATTGTCCCCGTAGATGGTCACAAAGGCCGAAGCGGCAAAACGCTCTTCATCCAGCCGCACAGCCTGGCTCTCTCCCCGGTAAACCTCCCGTATTCCGGAAAGCCGCGAAAGCTCCTGCTCATAGGCCTCATCCTCATACCTGCATTCCAGATAGATCTGGGCGGACGGATCGAAAAGAGTGTCCTGATAAAAGTAAAAATACTCCTCCGCCTGCGCGCCCTCAGGAATGGTTTCCGGGAAAATGTAGAGCCTGCTGTATCCCCGGAAGCCTTCAAACTCCCCGTAATCTCCGATATCCTCGGTGTAGGCGCCCTCTCCCTCAAAAAACAGACGGATCAGGTTGATCCCCGGGCCGAAAAAGGCCAGAATACAGGTCAGCCCCAAAAGCAGAAGGAGAAAAGGCGCGGCCGCGATCTTTCCGACCCGGATCCGGCTGTCCGCCCGGAGGATCTCCGTGAGCCTGCGCTTCACATCCTCTCTGTCCCCTGACCAGGAATTCGTGAAGGGATTTTGCCGCTTCCGGGCCTTATTCTCCCCCGTCATCTCCATAACCGTCAGAATACTTTCGCAATATGCCTTCCGTTCCCCCGGAGCTCTCTGCTCCGTCGCCGCCCGGTCGCACAGATATTCCCGCGCCCTTTCGATTTTACGGAAAAACAGGGCCGCCGCCGGGTTGAACCAGTGAACGCTCTGCGCCAGAACCAGAAGAAGCCTGTACCAGTTATCGAAACGGCGCGCATGGATGATTTCATGAAGAAATACATTCTCCAGCGCCGCCGCGTCCGTCAGCCCCTCCGGTATGATGATCATCTGGGAAAAAAAACCGATTCCAAACGGTGATGAGATTCCCGCGAGCCGTTTTACCCGGATGTTTATTCCATAACGCAGTTCGTTTACGCAGCGCCGGTAAATCCCGTTTTCCGCCTCCGTCAGAGGCTCCCCCTTCCGGAAAATAAGAAACCGCAGCCTGAAATACCCGGCAAAGCGAAAAACGATCAGGAAAAGACAGACCGCGAACCAGATCCGTGCCGCCGCCGAAAGAAGCACTTCAGAAAGGGCTTCTGCGGAAAAAAGACCCGCAGGAAATCCAAAATTTCCTTCCGTCAGCGCTTCCACCCGCCGCGTCAGCCATTCTCTCACCGATTCCGCCTGTTTCTGCCCGTTATCCCGCGCTTCCAGCTTCTCCTTCTCTTTTTCTTCCAGATATTCCTCCCGCCGCTGTTCCAGCAGAGTTT
>DWUW01000064.1 GCA_019120525.1 Candidatus Eisenbergiella stercorigallinarum
ATCAGCGGACCGAAATCCGTCATGGCGCCGACGCCCATGAAGATCAGGGACGGGAGCACGGACCACTCATCCAGTACGTAGAAGTAATAGAGAAGGCCGCCGACCCCGTTCGAGGTCTCCTCCGGACTGGCGATAATGTCCGGATAAATATTTACAAGAAGCATACCAAAAGCGATGGGAACCAGAAGAAGCGGTTCATAATCCTTTTTGATAGCCAGATACAGGAACACACATGCAACCAGAATCATAATGAAGTTGCCCCAGGTCAGGTTAAAAAAGGCCGTCTGCCGCACGAGGTTTCCAAGGGTTTCAAATATATATTCCATGTCTTAACCTCCGTTGAAAATGGGCATTCTCTGCGCTTAGTTCAGGGATGCCAGCAAATCTCCGGACTCTACTGCCTGACCCACGCTCACGTTGATGCTGGCTACGGTGCCTGCCTCGGGAGCCACGATCGGGATCTCCATCTTCATAGCCTCAAGAACGACGATGCTGTCGCCCGGCTTTACAGCCTGTCCTACTGCGGCGTCGATCTTCACGACCTTGCCCGGAACGGAAGCCTTTACCTCGATTCCGCCGGCTGCCACAGGAGCGGGTGCCGGAGCCGGTGCGGGCGCTGCTGCCGGTGCCGGAGCCGGTGCTGCCGCCGGTGCGGGGGCGGGAGCCGGTGCCACAGGTGCGGGTGCCGGCGCCACAGGCGCTGCCATCACTACGGGAGCGGGTGCCACAGGCGCTGCCCCTGCCGCTCTCTCCTCTACAGTTACGTCATACGCTACTCCATTTACGGTGATTGTATAAGCCTTCATTTTCATATCCTCCTGAATCGATAATTTCTTTTTCTCTTAATATTTCTATTCTTTTTTTCTTATGGATTATTGCTTTTTATGATTTCTTCCACTTATTTCCGCTTCTGCGGCGGATGGAACGGACTACAAAGCCGTCGGCAGACATGCCGGACTCTGCCGCCACAGCAGCCGTGATCACTGCCACAAGCTGGGTGTCGGCCGTCACCGTGGCTGCCGTAATCGCTGCCACAAGCTCAGGCTCCGCTTCTGCAGGAGCTGCCGCCGGTGCGGGCGCGGGCGCTGCGGGAGCCGCTTTCTTCGGCTGCTCTTCCGTCTTCTTTCCCTTCTTCGCCTTCTCCTCTGCCATATGTACATACTTAAAGCAGGAAATCAGGAAGCAGAGAATAATCAGAACCACGAATACGGAGCCCATGCCGATCAGCGTGTTAAGCGCTGCCTTCTGGGCAATCTCCCCGGTGCTGTAGATCGGATCCAGGGTGGCCGTAATGACCACATTGTCCTGATCGTACTGGAGGCTCATGCGCATGTCATGCTTTTCAAATTCGTAAACCGTGGCATAGGTAAGGTACCCGTCGGAGTCCTCCGTGGCGCCCTCGTACTCCTTCACGCCCACGTAAGCGCCAAACTCGTCCAGGTTGGCCGCGTAGGAGCTGAGCATGCTTAAGTATGCCTCTGCCGTAAAGTCAAATTTCTGTCCGGTGCCGCCAATGTACGGATACAGAGCCACCTGCTGCTCAAAATCCTCGTAATGGCTCTCCAGGCTGTCAATCTCTGTCTCAAGCGTGGCCGCGTCCATGCTCACCAGCATCTGCACATACTGGTCGGACCGCATCTGGTAATCCGCCTCATTCGGGACGGCCACCTTCGCGGAGCAGCCAGCCAGCACCAGAACGCCAAGAAGCGCCAGCAGCGCCGGAAGTTTCTTCAAGCTTCTTTTCATAATGATTCACCCCTCCTAGACAGTTCCGTGCTTTTTGTCCGGGCGGCCTTCCCTCTTGGTAAACAGCATCTCAAACGCGCCGATGACCTGCTTTCTCGTGTCAGCGGCGTCGATAACTGCGTCCACATAGCCACGTCTTGCGGCAGCCTCCACGCTGTCCTGGAGAGCGGCGTATTCCTTCGCCTTCTCGCTCTGGGTCTGGGCGTCCGCGTCCGCATACATCACCTTGGCGGCCATACGAGCGTCCATCATGCCGATCTTCGCGTCCTTCCAGGCGAATACCAGATCCGCGCCGAGTCCCTTGCTGTTCATAGTCACATAAGCGCTGCCGAAGGCCTCTCCCGCGATCACGTTCACCTTCGGAACCGTCGCGTTCGCAAAGGCGTAAGTCAGTCTCGCGGCGGCCTTCGCCAGGTTCCGCTCTGAGCACAGGGATGCCTTATAGCCTTTTACGTTGGTCACGGTAAGGACCGGAATATTAAAGGCGTCGCAGAAATTCACGAAATCCGCAGCCTTCTGAGCGCCTCTTGCGCTCATCTCCTGCTCGCCATTGGCCACGGCGCCCACGGTCACGCCGTTCAGGCGGATGAAACCGGTCACCATATCCCTGGCGTAATCAGCCTTTGTCTCAAAAAACTCCTTCCCGTCCGAAATCGTGGAAAGAATAAAGGGAGCGGAATACTGCACGCCCTGAAGCTCCGCGCAGGAACGGTTCAGATCGTCCATGCACTCGTCATAGGAAGCGTCGTCCTCGTTGTTCGCCGGAAGCCAGGTCACAAGTCGGCGGATCTGGGCGAGGATATCGCTCTCGCTTCCCACCATGTCCACCGTTCCCGCTTCCTCAGCCTGGAACTTCGCGGAAGCGCTGTCGCATTTCTCCTTCCGGTTGCCCGCAACCGTATTGGGAGCGTTCACGAAAAGCTTCGCGTCTTTCTCTTCCATAAATGTAAAATCAGAAAGTCCCGGAACCACGGAAAGTCCGCCGCCGCAGGAACCAAAGACCGCAGTGATCTGCGGAACGACTCCAGAGGCCAGGGTCTGCTGGAGATAAATCTCTCCGAACGCGTTCAGCGCGTCCACGCCCTCCTGAAGGCGGATGCCGGCGCAGTCGATAAGACCGATGACTGGGGCTCCCATCCTGCCTGCCATCTCATAAAGACGCACAATCTTTTTCGCGTGCATCTCGCCAAGGGTTCCGTTCAGTACGGACACGTCCTGGCTGTACACATAGACCAGATTGCCGTCGATCACTCCATATCCGGTGATGACGCCGTCTGAAGGCGTATTCATTTCCTGCAGATTGAAATCGGTGCTTCTGGCTGTCACCTGACCGCCGATTTCCACAAAACTGTTCCCGTCAAGCAGCTCTGCAATTCTTCTGCCTGCCGGGCTTTGTGCTGTACTACTCATTTTCAGCCCTCCATATATTTTTGTTTCTTTTAGAACCAAATCACATCAGATACCATTTTAACAACATTTGGTCTATGAATCAAGTCAATTTTCTTTTCTGGTATACTCTTTATAACAGAATTCGATAATATCCTTCCGGGTTACAATCCCGATAAAAATTCCTTTGTCGTCAATCACCGGAACGAAATTCTGGTTCATGGCCTTTGTCACCAGATCCTCCATA